>JANJXE010000349.1 GCA_024709185.1 Paludibacter sp. | reverse complement strand
TATTATTTAAAGTTCGAAGGTAAACCCATAGGTGCTACCTACAGTAGTAAGAATATTGGTTATTACCAGGATATTGATGATATTATCAATTATTCACTTACGCAAAACAATTTGATTATTGGATCCGACATGGTACTTGATTTCAACGGAGATGCAACTACCTCGAAGGATGCTGTTGCCATGGCATATACCAACCGACCCACTACATCCTACAGTTTTTCTGCGGGTTTGGATTACGGTGATTTCGATTTTAACTTCCTTTTTCAGGGTGTTACAGGTGTTAGCAAATCCTTTGGTAATTACACCAATCCTATGTGGACCTACGATCCGGGCGATTTTTATATTCTACTGAAAGGAGACCATGATGTGTGGTCGCCTGATAACAGGAATGCTCAATTTGCAGCCTGGGGAGCTTACAATGCGACCAGTAAAGGTATTGTGGATGCTTCCTACCTCAAACTAAAATCAATGGAATTGGGGTATACAGTTCACGGGCCTGTTTTAAAAACACTCGGATTGAATTCTGCACGTCTGGCTTTGCAGGGCTCTAACCTGCTTACTTTTGCACCAGGATACCTTTTGGGAGATCCCGAGAACGAAGGGTCCTACGATGCATATGGTAACGACTTTTCCGGTTCGTTTCAGTTCTATCCATTGCCACGCAGGATTTCGCTGGCAGTGAAATTAAATTTTTAAAACCGAACAAATATTAATCTCAATGAAATACAGAATTTTAAAACCATTATCAATACTTCTGTTATCCATAATATTGACAGCTTGTGTTGACTATTTGGATCAAACTCCTGATTCTATAGCCTTCAATGAGGAACAGGTTTTTACTGACTATATTAAAAGTCAGCAGTTTATCGATCAACTCCTGGCTCCTTATGCCTATTTCGATGATAATGACGTGTTTAATAACCGCGAATCATCACACGGACGGGCTGGATTTAATGGTAAACGCATGTATGGTTTGCGTGAGGCGATTACCGATAATTGTATTCCTAATCAGGGAAGTAACTGGCACCCCAAGCAACCTTACCGATGGGGCAACTTTTCAGGACCATATTACGATGGAACGTATTTTCAGGAAGGTTCCGAATATCGGTTCAGAGATTGTTGGAAGGCTATTCGCATTTGTAATTTGTCGATTAAGAACATTGATCGTATTACCAATGCAACAAAAGAACAGAAGAATCAGATTTTAGGTCAGGCCTACTTCCTGAAAGGACACTTTTACTTTACACTTTTACAGGGGTGGGGAGGAATGCCTTTTCTGGAAGAACCACTTGCGGCCGATGCAAACATGGATGTACCCCGGTTGTCGTATACAGAAACCGCTCAAAAAATTGCAGAATCATTCCAGGCAGCCTCTGAGTTTTTGCCTATGATAGTTGCAGATAACGATTGGGGACGTCCCACCAGAATGGCTGCCCTTGCCTACAAAGCAAAAGCCTTACTGTGGGCTGCAAGCCCATTTTCCAATCCCACGGGTGAAAAAAGTTTATGGGTGGATGCTGCGGTAGCCGCTGGTACAGCTTTGAAAGAAGCTGAAAGTTCTGGTTATTATGAACTGGCTCCTTTTTCTGATTTTAAAAATCTGTTTATCGGGCCTAAGCCCAGTACTTATAAAGAAGTGTTGTTTGGCCGCTTACAGGCCAATGTAAACGTAAGCTGGACACCGGTATGGGTAGGAATACAGTCGGATATGCTCGGGGGATCATGGAATGGTGGTGAATCGGTTACCGAAAATCTTGCTCAGTGTTATGGTTGGGCCGATGGTTCTCCCATAAACCCCTCCGATACAAAATACAGGACAAATCCCTATGATGGTCGCGATCCGCGGTTTTATCAAACAATTATGTACAATGGAGCCGTAAATAGCATGGTTTCGAATTTATCGCGTACTGTTCAGATTTGGAATGAAGCATCCGACAACACTATTGCCAAAGAATTACTGGTGACTGAACAGAAAGTTGCCAAGGCCGGATATACGTATACAGGATATTACAATGCCAAATTGTGCGACGCAGTATTTGATGTGTCAACTCAACGAAAGTCGGCTTCCATAATGTGGAATATTATCCGACTAGCCGATCTTTATTTGTACTATGCCGAAGCTGCTAACCGTGCCTGGGGGCCAACAACAGCACCTCAGGGAATAGCCGGATTCACAATGACAGCAGTTCTTGCTGTAGATAAAGTACGGGTTCGTGCAGGAATGCCTAAGTTTGATGGAAGTAAACCCTGGTTGGTGCCCGGTAGTGTTAGCGAATTTGAAAGAATAATCCGTAACGAAATAAGAATTGAAACGGCATTCGAAGAAAAAAGATTTTATGATTTGAGACGCTGGAAAATAATGCTTGATAATGAAGTGCTGGAGCAAAAAGGTGTCTATATTAAGAAAACAGGCCCTTCAGCTTTTGAATATACGGTTGTGACTTGTCCTGACAACCTACAACTTAAATGGCAGGAACGACATTATTTGTTCCCGATAAGCCGGACTAATGTTGAGCTTGGTCCTAATTTCACACAGAATCCCGGCTGGTAATAGCAATTCATCTTACATGACTAATTAC
>JANJXE010000526.1 GCA_024709185.1 Paludibacter sp. | reverse complement strand
CGTAGTTCAAACCTGCACGGTGGCAGAATTCAACAGAAGACGGTTCACCACCATGTTCGCCACAAATACCGATTTTCAGTTCGGGTTTTGTTTTGCGGCCTCTTTCAACACCGATTTCAACCAGCTGACCAACACCTGTCTGATCAATAGCCTGGAAAGGATCTACTTTGTAAATTCCTTTGTCGATGTATTCAGGAAGGAATGAACCTGCGTCATCACGCGAGAATCCAAGCGTCATCTGCGTAAGGTCATTGGTACCGAACGAGAAGAATTCGGCTTCCTGAGCAATCTGATCGGCGGTAAGTGCTGCACGTGGAATTTCAATCATGGTACCTACCTGGAAGTCGATACGATCGTTACGTTCTGCAAATACAACTTCAGCAGTTGCACGGATGATGGCAGTCTGGTTTTTCAGCTCGGCAAGTGTACCTACCAGCGGAACCATGATTTCCGGTTTAGCATCCACGCCTTTGGCTTTCAGGTTCAGCGCTGCTTCGATGATAGCGCGGGCCTGCATCTCAGTGATTTCAGGATAGGAGATACCCAAACGGCAACCGCGGTGACCCAACATCGGATTGAACTCTTCCAGTGAAGCTACTTTCAGTTTTACTTCGTCGAGTGTAAGACCCATTTCGTCGGCCAGTTCTTTCTGAGTAGCCAACTGATGAGGAACGAATTCGTGCAAAGGAGGATCTAGCAGACGAATGGTCACACCATAACCAGCCATTGCTTCCAGAATTCCTTCAAAGTCGGCACGCTGGAAAGGTAACAGTTTGGCAAGGGCACGTTTGCGACCTTCAGTCGTCGATGAAAGAATCATTTCGCGCATAGCTTTGATACGTTCGCCTTCGAAGAACATGTGCTCGGTACGGCACAAACCGATACCTTTTGCTCCGAATGCACGTGCACGTGCAGCATCATCGGGAGTATCGGCATTGGTGCGAACACTCATGCGGGTATATTTTTCGGAGATTTCCATCAGTTCAGCGAAATCGGCATCCAGTTCAGCTTCCATGGTAGCCACTTCACCCAGGTAGATATCACCGGTAGAACCGTTCAACGAGATGTAGTCGCCTTCTTTCAGCACCAATCCGTCAACAGTCATTGTTTTGTTAGCATAATCAATTTTGATAGTACCTGCACCCGATACACAGCATTTTCCCATACCGCGGGCAACTACAGCAGCGTGCGAAGTCATACCACCACGGGCAGTAAGAATACCTTCAGCAGCAGCCATACCAGCTAAGTCTTCAGGCGATGTTTCAACACGTACCATGATTACTTTTTCCTTGCGGGCAGCCCACTCGGCAGCATCATCGGCACTGAACACTACACGACCAGTAGCAGCTCCCGGAGAAGCAGCAAGACCCTTAGCGATAACTTTAGCCGATTTCAAAGCTGTTTTATCGAAGATGGGGTGCAATAATTCGTCGAGTTTGTTAGGATCAACACGAAGCAGGGCCGCTTTTTCGGTAATCATACCCTGGTGAAGCATATCGATGGCGATTTTTACCATTGCTGCACCGGTACGTTTTCCGTTACGGGTCTGGAGGAACCAGAGTTTACCTTCCTGTACGGTGAACTCCATATCCTGCATATCTTTGTAGTGATTTTCCAACTTGGTTTGCAGTGCATCCAGTTCAGCATAAATTTCGGGCATTGCTTCTTCCATTGATGGGAATTTAGCAATACGTTCTTCTTCCGAAACGCCTGCCAGTACAGCCCAGCGCTGTGAACCTATTTTGGTGATCTGCTGTGGAGTACGAATACCTGCTACCACGTCTTCACCCTGAGCGTTAATTAGATATTCACCAATAAACTGGTCTTCAGCCAGCCGGGCAAGGTTGGCATCGTTTCCCGTTCCGGCACGCTGACTTATGAAGCGGTCAAGCAGACGACGGACGCCGGTTTCGGCCAGTCCACCTGCGTCGGTATCGGTGGCGACCCGATTCCGGGTTCGACGTTCATTGA
>JANJXE010000276.1 GCA_024709185.1 Paludibacter sp. | reverse complement strand
GACAGGCTGTCGGGTTGAAGTTGCCCGGGTACTAAGTCGCTGAAACGCTTGTCCACCACCATTTCTTTCAGGGTGTTCATTTCCCCGGTAACAAGCATTTCCTCATCGGCATTGGCAGCAATATTGATTTTCTCAGGAAGCCACACCATGCCGTTAGCGTAGTTGTTCAGAACCGGCGGCGATTTAGGGTCCATAATGATATACTTCATGTTAAGCATGTTGAGTACGCCCATGGTTTGCAATGCCGAATCGAGTTGCTCGTAACTACGAATGTTGTAGAATTTTTCCAGTTCGCCGGTTAGTTGCAGGTTGATCAACTCCTGGTATCGACGCAATTTGGCAGCATGATACCCGCCGACATTATCGTGGAAGTAGGAAGTTGAAGCGTCGTTGAATACATTTACAGTTAGATTTAATACCCGGAACTCACTTTTATCCTGCAGGATAAATTTGTCAGCTTCTGTCGGTTGATGCAGGTTGGCAGTGGTCCGTTTACGACCAAAATTATCGTCGTTGAGATAGCGCTTGGCTACCGGCATCAAATCGGTAAGGAATAACACTCCGATTGCAGTGATGACAATAGCTGTTTTCAGCTTCGACTGAATGAAAAGCCAAAGGACAAGCGCTGAAAGCAGAACGAAAATTAACGAGCGGAAAGCATCTGACTGTAACATGGCTTCGCGGTCGGCAGGAAGCGTATCGGCCAGAAACGACATGTCGGTTTGATAGGCCGATGAGAGCTGTTGCACAAAATACTGATCACTTTCAGCATTAAAATTACCAGCCAATGAGGGAATCAAAGCGAAAATCAATGCTAGTCCACCTACAATTGCAGTGCTGATGTACAATGGTTTTTTCAATTTCGATTTCTCGATACTGCCGCTCAGAACTTCTTTCAATGTAAGCATGGCCATCAGTGTAACAGCAAATCCTGTTGCCACCAGCGTCATGGATACCGTGCGGAACTTGTTGTAAAGGGGCACGTAGTTGATAAAGAATTCTGTGAAACTCATAAAGTTTCTTCCCCACGAAAGTAAAAGGGTAAGGATAATAACCGGTACCAGCCACCACAATGTTCGTTTGTCGAGGACGAAAAAGCCGAGTACAAACAGCAGTAGTACCACAGCACCGAAATAAACGGGTCCGGATGTGCCGGGTTGTGTGCCCCAGTACATGCCGAATTGCATCGAATTCATCACCTTTTGAGCATTACCTTTGCCGAACCGTTCCGCCATTTCACGGCCGGTTTCGCTATCGATATCCAGTTTGAGGCCGCTGGCTCCTCCTTTAAAATTGGGGATCAACACCGTCAGTGTTTCATCAATGCCATAGCTCCACTGTGTAATATAATCGATATTCAGACCTTCCTGAACATTCTGACTATCAACCGTTAAACCATTGGATGCACCACGCATGGTGTATTTGCTGTATTCGGCCGTGGTTAGCAGCGAAGTGGCATTCATTCCCAATGCCAGTGCCAGTGCAACCACCATGAGTCCGGTTGATTGCAGGAAGGAAACAAATTTCTTTTCGAGGATGGAATATACCAATTCAACGATACCGAAAATCACCAGGATGAACAGGGTATAGTACAAAATCTGAATGTGGTTAGCCCGAACGGTCAGACTCAGAAAGAAAGCCGTAAGGAGAGCCCCCGGAATTTTTTTATAACGGAAAGTTTGAAAAACGCTTCCGATGAGCGGTGCCATGTACGCAATGGTAATGGCTTTTGAATTATGACCGGCTGCAATAATGATAAAATTGTAGGATGCAAAGGTAAATGCGATTGATCCAACCAATGCCAGCCAGGGACTCATCCTGAAATTAAGCAGGAGTATGTAAAATCCAATTAAATAGAGTACAAGGTAGAAAACCGGTGTAGGAATAGTTCCGATGGCTTTTTCAACATAGCCAATAATATTGTTGGGTTGAACCATCGAAATCTGATAGGTAGGCATCCCACCAAACATGGAATTGGTCCACAATGCCACATCTTCATTTTTTTCATTGTAATCGAGGGTTTCCTTTGCCATTCCAATCCAGCTTTCGGTATCGTGTCCCAGCAATTGCTTGCCTTCAAGGACCGGTTTCATGTAAAAAAACGAGAGGACCAAAAAAAGCAGCAGAGCTACAAAATGGGGAAGATTACGCTGAAAATATTCTTTATTCATGTGGAAATATTTTTTCTGTTGTCATCTGAAAACTGCATTCCAACTACTCTTTGTGTTCGTAATTACCTGTTTTTACGAACTATTTTACTTCTGAGCTTGTTTTGAAAGCAGATTTTGGGAAAAATCGCACAAAAATACTGCTATTTTCGACAATATCCTTGATTTAAAAGGTTAAATATCAAAAAATATCAGCATTTTGACGCTAAAGGGTGTTTTAAAAAAATATGCTTACTTTTGTGTTTCTAAAACAATGGATATGCTAACAAACGACGATATAGTTCTCCTGAGGAAAGATTTTCCGATTCTGGAGGAAAAAATTTACGGAAAACCACTGATTTATTTCGATAACGGTGCCACCACACAGAAGCCTCTTCAGGTTCTGGCACGTATCGAGTATGCCTATAAACACCTAAATGCCAACATCCATCGGGGTGTGCATTACCTGAGTCAGAAGGCTACCGAAGCTCATGAGGATGCGCGCTCTACTGTAGCATCTTTTCTGGGGGCTGCCCATCGGGAGGAAATCATTTTTACACGCGGTACAACTGAAGCCATCAACCTGGTGGCTTTTTCCTTTGGAGAAGCTTTTTGTAATCAGGGCGATGAAATTGTAGTTTCAGTAATGGAACACCATTCGAATATTGTTCCCTGGCAGATGCTATGTGAACGAAAGGGACTGACACTCAGAGTGATTCCCATGAACGAAAAAGGTGAGCTGGATATGCAGGCGTACAAGTCCCTACTGAACAGCCGTACCCGACTGGTCTCGGTAACGCATGTGTCGAACGTGTTGGGAACGGTAAATCCGGTGCAGGAGATCATCCGATTGGCCCACGAGCAGAATATTCATGTGTTGATTGATGGTGCTCAGGCTGTGCCGCATATAAAAGTGGATGTTAAAGAACTCGATGCCGATTTTTATGTTTTTTCAGGACATAAAATTTACGGACCGACCGGTATAGGGGTTTTATATGGAAAACGTGAATTACTCGACGCCATTCCGCCCTGTCAGGGTGGTGGTGAAATGATTGATAAGGTTACGTTTGAAAAAACCACTTACAATATTTTGCCGTTTAAGTTCGAAGCCGGTACTCCCGATTACATTGGCTCTACCGCCCTGGCTGAAGCATTGAGGTATGTTCAGGCCATTGGAATTGAACGAATAGCTGAATACGAGCATGTGCTTACACGTTATGCGACTACCCGTTTGCTGGAAATTGATGGGATGCATATCATTGGCACTACTGAAAATAAAAGTGCTGTGGTATCGTTTCTGGTGGGTGAAATTCATCCCTATGACATCGGAATGCTGCTCGATAAAATGGGAATTGCAGTGCGTACCGGTCATCATTGTGCGCAACCCTTGATCGATTCGCTGGGGATTACGGGTACCGTTCGGGCTTCGTTTTCTTTCTATAACACAACAGATGAAATTGATTCGTTTATAGCCGCATTGAAAAAAGTGGTGTTAATGCTATCGTAAATATTTAACTATATGACAATTAATCAGATACAGGATCGTATTGTTGAGGATTTCAATCAATTCGACGACTGGATGGATAAGTACGCCCTGCTCATCGATCTGGGCAATGGGTTGGAGCCCCTGGAAGATCAGTATAAAGTGCCTCAGAATATTATCGAAGGTTGCCAGAGCCGTGTGTGGCTGCATGCTGAAATGAAAGAGGAGCTCATTCACTTCAAAGCAGAAAGTGATGCAATAATCGTTAAGGGGATTGTTGCGCTTCTGTTGGAAGTGTTTACAGGTCGCACGCCCGATGAAATTTTGCAGGCTGAAGTGTATTTTGTGGATAAGATCGGGTTGAAGGAACATCTTTCGCCTACCCGTTCAAATGGCCTGGTAGCCATGCTGAAACAAATCAAATTATATGCACTGGCATTTAAAACCAGAAACTCTTAATATTTTTTCGAGGTGCTGCTTTCAAAAATTGCTTCTTTATTCGAACTGAGCATTCAGGGACATCATGACCGGGAAATTGCTCATTTGCTTACCGATAGCCGATCGCTGGTGTTTCCGGAGCAGACTTTGTTTTTTGCCCTGAGAAGCGAGCGCAACGACGGACAACGCTATATCCGCGATTTATACGATATGGGTGTTAGAGTGTTTTGCGTAAACGAATTTCCGCAACGAGAAGACTATCCGGATGCTTGTTTTCTGAAGGTGGACGATACTCTGAAAGCGCTTCAGCAGCTGGCTGCATACCATCGGAATTCGCTGAACGTACCAGTTATAGCAATTACCGGTAGCAATGGAAAAACCATTGTGAAAGAGTGGTTGTACCAGTTGCTTAGTCCCGACCAGCGCATCGTACGTTCGCCCCGAAGTTATAATTCGCAAATCGGTGTGGCACTGTCGGTATGGCAGCTCAGGACCGATACACAACTGGGAATTTTCGAAGCTGGTATTTCCCTGCCCGGAGAAATGCATGCTCTGGAATCTATAATACGTCCTGAAACGGGTATTTTTACTACTCTGGGTGATGCGCATCAGGAAAATTTTTCATCCCTGGAAGAAAAACTTTCGGAAAAATGTATTCTTTTCAGGGATTGCTCCACACTGATATATTGTGCAGATCAGCCGGTTACACATCAGTACCTTCAACAGGCAGGTTTCTCAGCTAATCTCGTTGGATGGGGACGGAATTCTGATGCTCAGGTCCGATTAATTGATTCTGCTTCCGGAATACACAGCTTGCAGTACAGCGAACAAACCTATCGGTTACAAATTCCCTTTTCCGATCAGGCATCGATCGAAAATGCCCTGCATTGCTGCGTATATCTAATTCTTCATGGATATTCTGAAGCAACTATTAATCAACGGCTTTCGATGCTCGAAGCAGTGGCCATGCGTCTCGAGGTGAAAGAAGGTGTGAACAATTGTATGGTGATTAACGATAGTTACAATTCGGATGTCGATTCGCTTAAAATTGCGCTCGATTTTCTGAATCAGCAGGCTTCGTCGAATCAATTGCGAAAAACGCTTGTACTCTCTGATATCCTTCAAAGTGGCTATTCTTCGGAAATACTATACCGTAAAGTTGCTGATCTGGTAAAAGCCTATGGTGTGCAGCGGCTGGTAGGTGTTGGTATGGAAATCAGTCAACAACGGACTATTTTCGATGGACTTGAGACCCGTTTTTTTGCTTCTACCGAGGAACTGTTACGGTCGGAGTTTACCGATAGTTTTCACCACGAAGCCATCCTGTTGAAAGGTGCCCGTTCGTTTCATTTTGAACTGATTTCCGGAAAGCTGGAAAAGATTGCTCACGAAACGGTGTTGGAAGTAAATCTCAACCACCTGGTACACAATCTGAATTATTTCCGATCCTACCTGAAGCCCGGAACCCGGGTGATGTGCATGGTAAAAGCCTTTGCCTACGGAAGTGGCTCTGTGGAAGTAGCCCGCACACTTCAACATCACCGGGTTGATTGCCTGGCTGTTGCCGTAGCCGATGAAGGAGCTGAGCTACGTCATGCGGGCATTCATCTACCCATTGTGGTAATGAATCCTGAAAAAAGTGTTTTCGATTTGTTGTTTGAGCACCAACTGGAGCCCGAGATTTATAGCTTCAGGTTGCTCACCGAATTTATTGCTGCTGCCTCGAGGAGAGGGATTCAGTCCTATCCGGTTCATATAAAACTCGATAGCGGCATGCACCGACTTGGATTTGATCCTTCCGAAGTACCTTCCCTGATAGCACTGTTGCAGCAACATAATGAAGTGTCGGTAAAGTCGGTATTCTCTCACCTGGCCGGCTCTGATTCGCTACAGCTCGATGACTTTACGCACCAACAGGCTCGCACCTTTACGCAGAGTGCCGCTCAGATACAACAGGCATTCCCTTATCCTGTGATGCGCCACCTGCTCAATTCCGCAGGTATTGAGCGTTTTCCGTCTTACCAAATGGAAATGGTGCGCCTGGGTATCGGCCATTATGGCATTTCAGCCCTTCCTGAAGTTCTCCTACCTCAGGTATGTTCGCTGAAAACCATTATTTTACAGATAAAAACTATTGCTCCGGGTGAAACAGTAGGCTACAATCGTAACGGGAAGGTGGTTCGTCCAACCCGTATCGCCATTCTACCCGTTGGTTATGCCGATGGTTTCGACCGCAAGCTCAGTAACGGAGTAGGAGAAGTGCTTATTAAAGGTCGTCGCGCACCTGTTATTGGCAATGTTTCAATGGACCTGATTACGGTGGATGTCACGGATGTAGATGCGCAGGAAGGCGATGCTGTTGAGATATTTGGCGAAGGCATTACAGTTTCGGAGATTGCTTCCAAAACGGGCACTATTCCTTACGAAATTCTGACAGGTATTTCGCGAAGGGTAAAGCGGGTCTATTTTCAGGAATAATAAAAAAATGGCACCTGAATTCAGATGCCATTTTACTTTAGAAAGCGTAAATTAAACCTTCAGGGATGCCCTTGCTGCTTCAATCTTTACATTTGCAGCAGCATCTGCTTTTTCGTAATCGTCTGTGGTTTTCATTTCACCTCTTACTTCAATGTAGAATTTAATTTTTGGTTCGGTGCCCGATGGACGAACCGAAATTTTGGTTCCATCTTCGGTGAAATACTGCAATACATTAGAGGTAGCCGGCATATCGAGATCGGTGATCTCACCTGTAGCTACATTTTTTTGTTTCAGAGTTTTATAGTCTTTGATGATGCGTATAGCTGATCCTGCCAACTCTTTAGGAGGATTGTTGCGGAAATCGGTCATGATCTGAGCAATTTCCTCGGCACCCGATTTTCCTTTACGTACCACGGAGATACCTTTTTCCTTGCCGTAACCATATTCAAGGTAAATTTGCTTCAACAACTGATAAAGCGTCATTCCATTGTCTTTTGCCCATGCTGCAATTTCAGCCATCAACGTACAGGAGGAAACGGCATCTTTATCACGTACGAAGGTCTCGGGAAGGAAACCATAGCTTTCTTCACCACCTCCTATATAGTCTTTGATGCTTTCGTTTTCACGGATTACAGCGGCTATCCACTTGAAGCCGGTAAAACAATCGAAACATTCCACACCGTTCTTTTCAGCAATTTCTTTAATAATTTCGGTGGTGACAATTGTTTTTACCACGTATTCCCTGCCTTTCAGCTTGCCGGTTTCCTTCCAGCGACGAATAAGATAATAGATGAAAATCAGTGCAGTTTGATTTCCGTTCACCAGGATCCATTCACCTTCATCATTTTTAATGGCAATGCCCATACGATCAGAATCCGGGTCAGTGGCCATAACCAGTTCGGCATCCGTTGCTTTAGCGCGCTGAATAGCCATGTCGAGTGCAGCAGGCTCTTCGGGATTGGGTGAATATACAGTGGGGAAGTCGCCACTTACAACATACTGTTCAGGTACATCGATAATATTGGTAAAGCCACATTCGCGCAGTGCACGGGGAACTATTTTTACAGCTGTTCCATGTATAGGAGTAAATACGATTTTCATGTCTTTGTGTCGCTGAATCGATTCCGGTGAAAGGGAAAGTGCTTTCACTTTTTCGATGTAAAGTGCATCCACTTCTTCGCCAATGATTTCAATCAACTCTGGATTACCCTCAAACTTAATTGAAGTCACATCGGTTATTTTATTCACTTCCATGATCACGTTTTCGTCGTGAGGTGCAACCATCTGTGCACCATCGTTCCAGTACGCTTTGTATCCGTTGTACTCTTTCGGATTGTGCGAAGCAGTAAGAATGATGCCACTCTGGCAGCCAAAATGGCGGATCGCAAACGAGACTTCTGGTGTGGGTCGTAAATCTTCAAAAAGATATACTTTTATGCCATTAGCGGAAAAAATGGATGCTGAAATCTCAGCAAATTTCCGGCTGTTGTTCCGGCAGTCGTGACCAATTACCACCGAAATCTGTTGTAAATCGGAAAAACAGGCATTCAGGTAATTGCTAAGTCCCTGTGTCGCAGCACCTACAGTGTAGATGTTCATGCGGTTAGTGCCCACGCCCATAATTCCCCTTAATCCACCGGTACCGAATTCCAAATCGCGATAGAACGATTCAATCAGTTCAGAGCTATCGGGCGATTCCATCATTCGTTTCACTTCTGTTTTGGTGGCTTCATCGTAGTTTCCTTTCAGCCATTTCTCTGCTTTCGCCCTTACTTCCTTTAACAATGCATCATTTTCCATATTTTTTTTATTATGTTGAAGCTGTTTTTTAAATGTAATGCAAATGTACAAAAAAAGGATGTATGCTCTGACAAAATAGCAGAAATATTGAAAAAAAACTTATGGGTATTAATTTTGTTACATTAATGCAACTTAATTAAATCAGTAATAAAAATTTTTCTACATTTGTGGATAGAAATAAAATAACAACTATGACAGTAAATTATTCGGAACAGCTACAGAATGTGTTGATGTATAGTACGCAGGAAGCTGGTCGTTTAGGAAATAATTACGTGGGTCCTGAGCACTTGTTGCTGGGTATCCTGCGCAATGGAGAGGGAAAGGCTATCGAAGTACTCACCAATTACCATATTAATCTGGCTCATATCAAGCAGGTTATCGAAAGTCAGATTCGGACCGACAGTACTCCAACTCAGGAGGATTTGCTGATGCTGAAGAGCACCCAACGTATTAAAAAGCTGATGGAACTCGAAAGTCGTTTGTTCGACAGTGAAGTAGCTGACACTGAACATTTGCTGTTGGCACTGCTGAAAGAGCAAAACAATCTGGCCGTGGATGTATTGAATGCCGAACAAATAACCTACGACATGGTTCGTAATTACCTTGAAAAGCCTGTTTCTGACCAGCCCCGCAATAGCTCGGGCTTCCGCGAAGAGGATGAGGAGGAAGATCCCCGAAGTAGTAAGTCTTCTCAGAGTAGTGGTCCGGCCCGTCAGTCGGATACGCCTGCACTCGACACATTTGGTACCGACATCACCAAGGCTGCCAGCGAGAACCGTCTTGATCCGATAGTGGGCCGTGAAAAGGAAATTGAACGTCTGGCTCAGATACTGAGTCGACGTAAGAAGAACAATCCGGTGCTGATTGGTGATCCGGGTGTGGGAAAATCGGCTATTGTGGAAGGATTGGCCCTGCGCATAAACCAGCGACGTGTTTCGCGTATTCTCTTCGATAAAAGAGTAGTTGCTCTTGATATGGCATCGATTGTGGCGGGTACCAAGTACCGCGGACAGTTTGAGGAACGTATTAAGGCCATCCTGAATGAGTTGCAAAAGAATCCCAACATTATTTTATTTATCGACGAGATACACACCATTGTTGGTGCCGGTGGTGCTCCGGGTTCGCTCGATGCAGCCAATATGCTGAAACCTGCACTGGCCAGAGGTGAAATCCAGTGTGTGGGAGCTACCACGATGGATGAATACCGCCAAAGTATTGAAAAAGATGGAGCGTTGGAACGTCGTTTTCAGAAAATTTTAGTTGATCCGACCACTCCGGAAGAAACACTTCAGATTTTGCAAAATATTCAGGATCGATACGAATACCACCACAATGTACGATATACCCCTGAAGCTATCAAAGCGTGTGTGCGCCTTACCGATCGGTACATTACCGACCGTGCCTTCCCCGATAAGGCCATCGACGCACTCGATGAAGCCGGATCACGCGTTCACATCGGATCGGTATCGGTACCACAGGAAATTGAGGACCTGGAAAAGAAAATCGAAGAGCTGAAAAAAGAAAAAATGAAAGTGCTCAGCGAGCAAAAGTACGAGTTGGCAGGTCCTATCCGGGATCAGGAAAAGCAGGCTCAGTATCAGCTCGAAGATGCCGTACGTCGCTGGGAGAAAGAGTCGCAGTTGCACCCCGAAACTGTTGATGAAGAAAAAGTTGCCGAAGTGGTAGCGATGATGTCGGGCGTTCCTGTACAACGAATTGCACAGGCCGAAGGCCTTAAACTGCGCCAGATGAGCGAAGTGCTGAGTGGTAAGGTGATTGGTCAGGATGATGCGGTGAATAAAATCGTGAAAGCTATTCAACGTAACCGTATCGGTCTCAAGGATCCGGGCAAGCCCATCGGTTCGTTTATTTTCCTTGGACCTACCGGGGTTGGAAAAACGCATTTGGCGAAAATTTTGTCTGAGTTTATGTTCGACAGCCAGGATGCGCTTATCCGGGTCGACATGAGCGAGTACATGGAGAA
>JANJXE010000239.1 GCA_024709185.1 Paludibacter sp. | reverse complement strand
ACACCTCCGGTTTCAATCACCGCATAGGTGGGATTTAGTTCGGTTATTTCACCTTTTATATAGTCAATCATTTCTTAAAATTTTATACGCAAAAGTACGAAAAAAACAGCTCTCACCGATTGAATAACGGTAGAAAGACCTAAAAAGTACGGAGCCGGAGGAATTTTGACGCAAAAAGTGTTAAATGACAATTTTTAATGAACTTAGCTTAGTATCAATTGTTTTTATATCACATTCTAAAATAATATTAAACTAATTACACGTATGAGAAAAAATGCATTCATTTTTACAATGCTGATGGTTGCTTTCAGTCTGTCGGCACAATACCAGCTTCCCAAATTAGCCTACTCGTATTCAGCTCTTGAGCCCTATATCGATAGTGCAACGATGTACATTCATTACAACAATCACCACGGTGCCTATACAAAGAACCTGAACGATGCGTTAGCGAAATATCCTGAGCTTCAGAAAAAGCCTATCAATGAGCTTTTTGCTAACATGGATCAAATTCCTGAAGATATCAAAACATCGGTTCGTAACAACGGTGGGGGCTATTACAATCACGTATTGTTCTGGGAATTACTGTCACCGGCTTCACAAAGTTTGATGAGTCCTTATGTAGAAGCTGAATTGAAAAAAGCATTTGGCTCACTCGATAAATTTAAAGCAGAATTTGAAAAGGCAGCAACAACCCGTTTTGGTTCAGGATGGGCCTGGCTGATAAAAGAGAAAAACGGTGCTTACCGTATTGTTTCGACAGCGAATCAGGATAATACGCTGATGTCAATCAACAAAGCGCAGGGTCACCCTGTTTTGGCACTCGATGTATGGGAACATGCCTATTATCTGAAGTACCAGTCGAAGCGTGCCGAATACGTAAAGAATTTCTGGAAAATAGTGAATTGGAAAAAGGTTGAGGAACTGATGAAGAAGTGATTTTTTTTGAGTTATTAGTTATCTTGGCGGTCCGGGCGTTGCAAAATGTCCGGACTTTTTTCTAATTTAAATCGTATTCTGAGTTTACCTTCCAAATATTCAGAACTAATTATTTTAAAACGTCCGATTTCAGAAGTGTTATTTACATGTTCGCCTATACAGGCGCAAATGTCGTAATCTCCAACAGTTACCAATCGCAGGGTTTCACTTACGTCTTCGGGAAGTTTGCTTAAATCGACATTGGTCGGTACTTCATTTCTCTCAGCAAATACAATATTAACGGGTAGATTTCTTTCAATTTGTGCATTGACTGCAGCTTCGATCTCACTTATCTGTTCAGGTGTGGGTGATTCTTTCAGAAAATAATCACATTTACTTTTTTTCTTTTCGATATGACTGTTTTTAGATCGTTCGCATCCAAACATCCGTACCATGGTTTGATTGAGAATGTGCTCGGCAGTATGCATCGGACGGTGATAATCCTTTTTGGCTTCGTTTAATTGCGGTTCCTGCATAGTGGTTTTTTGTCTGCAAAGATACATATTTTAAAAAGAAAAGAAGAGGAAGTTTCCCTCCTCTTCTTGGCTTTCTCGTAGCATAGGTTGTCGGTTAGCCGCTATTAATCCTTATCAACCAATTCAATAGCGGTTTTTCAGGTGTTGCTGTTAATAACCCGGATTGTTGCTCCAACCAGTCATTTGTATTTGTTCAACAGGTACAGGGAACAGGTAGCTGTTGTTTTTCTGAAATACCGAACCGGCATACTGTGTTTTTACACCAGCCAGTTTTTCACGACGTACCAAATCGAACCAGCGTTTGTATTCGGCCAGGAATTCCCATCCTTTTTCATCAAGTACTGCCTTGTCGAAATCGGCTGCTGAAACTCCCTGTGGTGTTACCGTGGATCCTGCACGGCGTTGTACATCGTTCAGGCATTGAAGTGCCAGTGTATTAACAGTTCCCGTAGCTTGTGTCGATGCTTCGGCATAAATCAAGAGAGCATCTGCATACCGGTAAATTGGAGTCAGACCATTCGATAACGCATTTGTGGCAGGTCCGCCCTGGTTATAGTCGTAGTATTTTGAAATACAGGGAAGTTTGTCCAGGCTGTTTTCCCAACTAACAGTGCCTGCGCTGGTTTTCCATGAAGTGCTGTAATTGAAGGTTTTGCGCTTGCTTGCGGGTGTAGCGTTCATGTAATCAGGATTACCATGGTAATCAGCCCATCCTGCAGGCGAATGGTCGCGTGCATAAAATGATTTTCCGTACTGACTTGGGTTTTTATTGGCCACCGAGTTGTGAATAGCAAAAAGATGTTCGTTTGCATCGGTTTTTTTGGCTTCTTTCCACAAATCGCTGTATTCAGGTGTCAGGAATAATCCGGCACCAGCTGCATTTTCAATCACTCCCAGTGCTTCTGCTGCTGCTTTTACATAATAGGATGTGCCTTTTTTAAGCGGCCATCCGGCCATGGTCATGTACACATCTGCCAAAAGTGTTTTTGCAGCCCATTTCGAAGGAGTAGAACTGTTTCCCGAACGACTTTTTGATGGCAGTGTGTTCACTGCTGTCTCTAAATCAGGTACAATGATGGTAGTGTAAATGCTTTCGGCCGATACCCGTTGCTGGGGCAACAATGCTTCTTCAGGTGATTTAATTAATGGAAGATCGCCATATAGACGCACCAGGTAGAAGTAACTCAGGGCACGCATGAAATAGGCTTCGCCCAGAACTTCGCGGTATTTTGCAGCCAGTGTTGCATCCTCAGGAATGGGAGTTCCGGAAATAATTGCGTTGGAAGAGGTAATCACCGACCACATCGTTGACCACATTGTGGCCCAGTCGGCGTTGTTTACGGTTGGATTCGGTGTGAGGTTCTGTATCAGTAACATCACATTGTTTGGTTTGGGAGAAGTTACAATCTGATCGGCTGCTGTGTTGATGCGCATCATCCGACAGTTGAAACCGTAGTTGTTGCCCCAAAAATTATTGTACAATCCTGAAGTCGCTTTTTGCAGCTGGGAAATATCCTGAGGTAACTGAATGTAGTTTTCTTTCGTAATCCACGACTGTGGTTCCTGTACCAAATCGACACAGGAAGTAGTGAATAAAGCTCCTGCCATAAGCAGGGTTGATACTATCTTGTTCATAAATTTTGTGATTTTGGATGGTTAGTTAATTAAAAGGTGAAACTGAAACCGGCAATAAAGTTACGTCCGTTGGGATAATTACCCCAATCAACTCCCGATGTAAGCGGGTTGCCCAATGTAGCTTCCGGATCAAGACCTTTGTAACTGGTCAGCATTAAAGGATTCTGTACCGAAAGATAAACGCGAAGGTTTTCCAATCCGGCTTTTTTCGACGCAGCAGCCGGCAGGTTGTAACCAAGTGTCATGTTTTTGATTTTCACAAAATCGCCCTTTTCTACAAACTTGCTCATAAAGCCCTGTACAGGCGACGAAACATATACAAATCCCGGAACATCAGTGTCTTCATTGTCTTTGGTCCAGCGATTCAGGAAGTCACGTTTAGGTGTCAGAACATCCTGTGCAACTCCGTTGATGCTGTTTGGGTAGCCCGACTGATTGGTAGCATTGTAAATGTCGAAACCATGGAAGCCAACCATAAAGATATTCAGGTCGAAGTTTTTCCAGGTAAAGGTATTGTTCCATCCCCAGTTGAAAGAAGGTTGTCCACTACCAATTACACTCTTGTCGTTTACATCAATTTTACCGTCAGTGTTCAAATCCACTATCTTCAATTGTCCGGGTACTACTTTATAGATATTGGCATAGGTATCGGTTTTGGTGGTACCATCAGCATTGTTAACCGTAGTAGTTTCATTTACCTCAGTACTTTTCCATACACCATTGCTGGTATAACCGTAGAAGCTGGCAATTTCCCGGCCTTCTATCATCTGGAAGATCGACATTGGACTGGAAGCTACGTTTGAATCCATTGCCTGCATCTTGTTCAATGTAGGTATCAATGAATAAATGGCCTTGTTGTGCGCCAGAGTCAGATTCGTGTTCCAACGGAGTTCGCCCTGTGAAAGAGGTGTTCCTCCAATCGTGATTTCAATCCCTTTATTGGTGATCTCGCCGGCATTTTTGAGTAAAGATGACCAACCTGTATGCACAGGCTGAGCTACATTAAGCAGGATGTCGCGCGACACTTTGTTGTATACATCGGCCGAAAGGGTGAGTCGTCCACTCCAGAAAGCGAGGTCGATACCGGCATTGAGCTGCTCGTTGCGTTCCCAGCGGAGTTCGGGTGAAGCCGGACGTCCCACAACATACGATGTGGTACCATCGGAATTCGAAACAGGTACCATTTGTGAGTAAATGCTGTAGGGGGCTATGGCCTGATTTCCAACCACCCCGTAACCGGCGCGAAGCTTAAACTGACTGATCGCACTGATGTTTTTCATAAAGTCTTCCTGAGCAAGGTCCCATGCCAGTGCGAACGAGGGGAAGTCGTCCCATTTGTGATACAGGCGCGAAGATCCATCGGCACGGTAGGAAGCTGTAAGCATGTAGCGGTTTTTGAATACGTAGTTGAGTCGTACCATTCCCGAAAGCATGGTGGAGATGGTGCGCATCGACGATACATAATATTTATCAGCCCAGTCGAGTGCATCGAAACCCAGGTCGAAGGCCAGCATTTCAGCAGTACTGCGGTGAAGGTAATTGTTCATGTACGATTGCTCGAGTACAGCTGTAGCATTGATACGGTGATCCTCGTTAAAATCCTTTGTATAATTCAGGATGTTGGTATTCAGCCAGCTAAGATCCCAGTTAGTGGTAGCATTGGCCTGTGTACGGTTGTTTTTGAAGTAGAAATAACTTTCGCTATCGTAGGAATGCTGTGCCAGTGATTCGGAAAAACGAACCCCAAACTGCGAACGGAAGCTCAGGTCTTTCGTGATTTTAAAATCGGCATATACCTGCAGATTGTTGGTCATCGTTTGAGTTACATTATTCACATCGTTAATGTAGCCTACCGGATTATAGGCAGCTAAACCGCCTATCGGGAACAGATTGTTTTGACTACCATCGGGTTTATAAGGACTTGAAGTAGTAGGCCAGTTGATGGCTGTCTGTAAAATGCCTTCGTAGGATGCCACCCTTGGTCCGCGGGAATTGCTATAGTCGCCGTACATGTTCATTCCCACTTTCAACCAGTCGCGCAGGGTGTTGTCCACTTTCAACCGGTAATTCACAGCATCGTGGGCCGATTTTTTAAGAACACCCTGTGAGCCTGCGTACCGCAAAGACGCCAGAAAACTGGTTTTCGAACTGCCTCCGGAAAGCGATAAATCATAGTTTTGGGAAATTGCAGGGTCATTAAAAATGGAACGCACATAATCGTATCCTCCCTTACCTTGGTCAAAATCGCGGATTTGTTCTTCGGTGAAATAGGTTTTTGCAGGCTGCGGATTGGGCATAGTGGGGAAGTATTCGCGGCCGTAATCGTTAGCCAAACGGGCAAATTCACCCGGCGAGAGCACATCGGGGTAATTGTAAATGGTTTGAAAGCTTGCAAAGGAATTAAACGCCAGGGAAATTTTATCTTTTTGAGGATTTTTGGTGGTCACCAGGATAACGCCATTGGCGCCCTGTGAACCATAAACTGCTGTGGCCGAGGCATCCTTCAGTACTTCTATCGATTCGATATCTGAGGGATTGAGCGATTTGAGCGAACCGCCCATAAATCCATCGATTACTACTAAAGGCTGGCTATCCGAAGAAATGGAATTGACGCCACGAATCCTTATGGTCATTTCCTTCGAAGGGTCGCCCGAACCGGATACTACCGATACACCGGCAAGTCCTCCCTGCAACGTGGCTGCTACATCGGTCGAAGGTTGATGTTTCAGGGCTTCTGTCACTTTAACCGACGACACTGCGCCGGTAAGGTCGCTGCGACGCTGAACACCGTAACCTACCACTACCACATCGCTTAGTTCGAGGGTTTGTTCGGAAAGCACCACCTGTAGGGTGTTTTTGCCGCTGGCGTTTACCTCAGCCGGCTTCATTCCCACATAGGAAATCAGCAGTTGATCGGAAGTATTCGCTGGTAATTCAATCTGAAACTGCCCATCATAATTGGTAATTGTACCGTTCGATGTCCCTTTTTCAAGAATTGTAGCTCCGATTATTATATTGCCCTTGTCGTCGAGCACTGTTCCGGTAATTATACGACTGCTTTTCGGCCGGTTTTGTGCGGGAAGTTTGCCGGGAGTTAAAACAATCAGATTTTTGTCCTTCTTTTCCCAGCTGATGGAAGTATCGGCAAAGAGTTGTTTCAGCACCTGCTCAATAGTGCTGTTGTTGGTTTTAATAGATACGATTTTGTTGAGGGCGTCGAACTCATCGCTGTAAAAGAAGTTGACTCCTCCGGCTTTTTCAATCGATTTTAATACCTGCCGGATAGGCTTTTGTTGTTCGTTGATGGTAATTTGTGCCGACAACGCTGTGGCCAGCGACAGCAACCATACAACTAAAAAACTCTTAACGAGAAAGATGTGTTTTTGTGTTGTTTTCATGAGTAAAAAAATTAATATTATGTTAATTAATCGCGTGTCATTGTAAGGTAATGTTCCAGGGTTTCCGGATTGATATTCAGAAATACGGTAGTATCGTTGATTCGATAGGTGAGGGGAGAAGTGAGGGAAATGATATTCAGAATTTCCTCTAATGAATTAATTTCCAATGTGCCAGAATAGCGAATCGCTTTTAATTGTTCCGATTCGAATACAATATGTACCCCGAAACTCCTTTCAAGTGTTAAAGCAATGCCTGCAAAAGGTTCAGAATCAAATGAAAATTTATTATGCATCCAGTTGGTAGCCAATTGGCTGTCATTTAGATTGGTTTTTTCCATTCGTTGCTCAGACTTGTGATAGCTGATTTTTTGATCGGGAAGCAAATTGATGCGGTTGTGGTCATCACTGGCTTCCACTTCCCCTTCAATCAATACGAGGGTATAAACCGGATCCTCCTGGTAAGCTTTCAGATTAAAAGCCGTTCCCAGAGCTCTTACACTGATTCGGTCGCTTTTGACGATAAACGGAGCATGGGGGTTTTTTGCCACTTCAAAATAGGCTTCACCATCGAGGTGAACAATGCGTTCCCGGTTGTTAAACCGACTGCCATAGTTGATCTCGGAATCTGCATTCAACCAAACTTTAGTCCCGTCGGGAAGGGTAATCTGACCTTTTTGTCCAACTGCAACTGCCACCTGTGAATCGGTAGTATAACTTTTCGTTATTTGTTGGGAGATAAATAATGCTGAAACGATGAGTAAAGTTATAGTTGCTGCAATTCCCCACCAATTAGGTCGTTGTAGTGTAATCAGGGTGCGATTTCGAATAATCTGCCACATTCGGCCAGCCAACTGACTATTGATTTCATTTTCAGCTTGTGTCCAGTTCTCGCGAAGCCATTCCTGCTCAAAATCAGGGGAATTTATATCCCGTGATAATTTCTCCAATGCTCTTTTGCTAAGTGATCCATTGAAGAGTTGATGGATGCGATGTGTTTTTTTGGATTGCCGACCGGCCATAACCTTATGATTTAAAGTGTTCATATGGTTACACAATCAACCCGAATATTTCCGTTATGCCAGATTAAATATTTAACATAAACTAACAATTAATAGACCAAGCCACTTCAAAAACCCACCCATTAATCATTAATCATTAATCAT
>JANJXE010000199.1 GCA_024709185.1 Paludibacter sp. | reverse complement strand
TTGATTATAGTGGGTACTCTTTCGCTTGGCATGGGAATAGTTGGAATGGTAGTACCTGTACTTCCAACAACTCCTTTTCTGTTATTATCAGCAGCTGCATATGCCCGTGGCTCTAAACGATTTTACAGCTGGTTAATGGGGAATAAATGGTTCGGCCATTACATTCTGAATTACCGGGAAGGAAGAGGCATACCCCGCAAAGCAAAGATTACCGCTATTACGATGTTGTGGATAAGCATTCTCAGTTCGGTTATCTTTTTTATCGATAATCCGTTTCTGAAAGGATTGCTGATCGCCATCGCAGTAGCGGTAACCTGGCATTTACTGGTAATAAAAACGACTCAGACTAACTGATTGAGTTTTGAAACATTTTTATCAATATCTTCCTGCGAGAGTGCATAGTTCACTAAATCGCCTGCTAAGAACTGATCGTAAGCCGACATGTCCACCAATCCATGTCCTGAAAGATTGAACAGGATAACTTTCTGATTACCTTCTTCTTTGGCTAATTTTGCTTCGCGTACAGCTGCTGCAATTGCGTGAGCCGATTCCGGAGCCGGAATAATGCCTTCAGTTTGGGCAAATAAAACACCTGCTTCAAACGATTCTAATTGCTGAATATCCATAGCTTCGATAAAATCATCCTTAAGTAACTGACTTACCAGCATACCTGCACCGTGGTAACGCAAGCCACCCGCATGGATATGCGCCGGTGAGAAATCGTGTCCAAGCGTAAACATTGGAATCAGGGGAGTATAGCCTGCCTCATCCCCAAAATCGTAATGGAACTGACCGCGGGTTAATTTAGGACACGAAGCGGGCTCTGCAGATACAAAGCGGGTTTTGGTATTACCCTTAAAATTATGACGAAGGAAGGGAAATGAAATACCTGAGAAGTTAGAACCACCACCAAAGCAACCAATTACCACATCGGGATATTCACCGGCCATTTCCATTTGCTTTTCAGCTTCGAGACCGATAATTGTTTGATGCAGTGATACATGATTGAGAACACTACCCAGGGTATATTTACAATTTGGAGTACTCATTGCCAGCTCAATAGCTTCAGAAATTGCAGTACCAAGACTTCCCTGGTAATTGGGATGTTCGGTTATAATTTTCCGTCCAGCTTTGGTCGACATCGATGGCGAAGCAATTACCTGTGCACCCCAGGTTTGCATCAGGGAGCGACGATATGGTTTTTGTTCGTAACTTATTTTCACCATATATACAGCCAATTCAATTCCAAACATCTTCGAAGCCAGCGACATGGCTGTACCCCATTGACCTGCACCTGTCTCGGTTGTTAGGTTTGTCACACCCTCCATTTTGTTATAGTATACCTGAGCGATGGCAGAATTCAGTTTGTGCGACCCCACAGGACTAACGCTCTCATTTTTAAAATAAATATGAGCCGGCGTATCCAGCGCTTTTTCAAGACCATACGCCCGAACCAGTGGTGTTGGTCGATAAATTTTATATTTATCATACACTTCTTCGGGTATATCAATCCAGGCGTCTTTAGTGTTTAATTCCTGGTGAACCAGTTCCTTAGCAAATAAAGGATACCAGTCTTCGGCTGTCATTGGTTGTTTTGTACCCGGATGCAGTGCCGGTAGCGGCTGATTAGGCATTTCTGCCAGGATGTTATACCACTTCGTTGGCATCTCTTTTTCGGAGAGCATAAACCGTTTTTGTTTTTCCATATCTATTTTATCTTGAATTAGTTGAGATTAGAATTGCAAATTTACTAAATCCAACTGAAAATTTAAAATTTTATCGGATAATATCTTTATATATTGATATTATTTCGGTCAATTTGCTATTAATCTTTCACTTTGATAGTTTTTTATCCGGAATTCGATAAAAAAGTGTAAATTTGCGTAAAATTGAACATACATGATACAATCGATGACAGGCTTTGGAAAAGCCACTGGAGAATTTAACGGTAAAAAAATAGTTGTTGAGATTAAATCGCTCAACAGCAAGCAGATGGATATTTCAACACGGATATCCGGAGTCTATCGTGAAAAAGAAATTGAAATCCGTAATGAAGTTTCGCAGTCCCTTGAAAGAGGTAAGATTGATGTATCGCTGTATATCGACAATTCAGGTAAAGATAGCATAACACAGATTAATCCTATCCTTTTCGAATCGTATTATCAGCAAATCAAGTCATTGGCAAATCAGAATTCTCTTGAATTACCCACAATTTGGTTCTAAATTATACTTCGTTTACCTGAAGTGATGAAAACAGAAACCGCCGAGCTCGACGAACAGGAATGGATGGTAGTCAAAGGATTGATAACTCAGTCGTTGGCGGCAATTAAAAACTACCGTGCACAGGAAGGAAAAACACTGGAAAAGGTATTTCGCGAACGGATCACCGATATCCGTAATCTGTTGATTGCCATTGAACCCTTTGAAGCAGGAAGAGTTGAAAAAATCAAAGCGAAACTGGAAGAAAACTTACAGAATATTTCTGAGAAATTCGATTACGACAAAAACAGGCTCGAGCAGGAACTGATTTTCTACATCGAAAAGCTGGATGTAAACGAAGAAAAAGTGCGTCTGAATGCGCATCTTGATTATTTTCTTCAGATAATGGAAACAGAAAACTCGCCTGGTAAAAAACTGGGCTTTATAACCCAGGAGATTGGTCGGGAAATAAACACGCTGGGGTCTAAATCGAACCACAGTGAGATGCAAAAAATTGTTGTACTAATGAAGGACAATCTGGAGCAAATCAAGGAACAGGTATTGAACATACTCTAACAGCATGTATCATGAAAATCAGCCAGTTAATAAAGTCGGCCTATTCGTTTATTACCCACGATTTGTGGCGTATTACCGATGCTGAATTAGCGAAACATAAACGTATACCCTACCGCTTATTGAAGGTTATCATGATAGCGATTAAGGGGGTTGGACGGGATAATTTATTTATCAATGCTTCGGCACTCACCTATTCAGTGATGTTTGCGCTGGTACCCCTCATTGCTTTGTTTATTGCAATTGGAAAAGGGTTTGGTATCGAAGAAAGTATAAAGGTATGGCTGACAGAACTAATGGCTGCCCAAAAAGAGCTTATTCCCTTCATTATGAGTTTTGTCGATCGTTATCTGGAATCGGCTCAGGGAGGTGTCTTCATTGGTGTGGGTGTTGTTATTCTATTGGTTTCGGTGATGAGTTTGCTGAATTCGGTAGAGCGCACTTTCAATAATATCTGGCAGGTAAACAAATCGAGATCCTTGCTTCGGCAATTTACCAGTTATTTCTCATCCCTGTTTATTATTCCGATAATTATTGCTGTTACCGGTGGTATCAACATCTTTTTTAATAATTTACTGGACCAACTACAACTCACGCAAGTGTTGTCACCTCTTCTCACCTTTGGGATGAAAATAACACCTTATGTGGTAAGCTGGATTGTCTTTACGGTTATTTATCTTTCGGTGCCCAATACCCGTGTAAAATTCCAAAACGGTATGATTGCCGGAATAGTTGCCGGTACAGCATTTCAGTTTTTTCAAATGATTTATATCGAAGGACAAAGCTATCTTTCGCGCTATGATCTTGTTTACGGAAGTTTTGCAGCAATTCCGTTGCTGTTACTTTGGTTACAGATATCGTTTACCATACTTTTGTTGGGTGCAGAAATATCCTATGCTTCTCAGAATCTTCAAAACTACGATTACGAAGGCGATACCAAAAATATAAGTATACGTTATAAGCGGTTTATAAGTTTGTTTCTGACTTTTGTTATCGTCAGGCGATTTGAAAATCATGAAGAGCCGGTTAAGGATGAAGAGTTCTCAACCATCTATAAATTGCCAATACGATTGGTAAATCAGGTACTTTCTGAACTTACCGAAGCACGTATAGTCACTGAAATTGTGGATGAAGATTTTAAATCCAAAGCATATCAACCGGCTATGGATATTCATCAGTTGAGTATTAAAACACTCTTCGATAAAATGGAGTCGGAAGGTGCTGAATTGTTTTTGAGTAACAAAAACGAGGAACTCGATCGACTTTGGAATATTTATGTTTTGCTTGATAAACCAGATCATCAACCCGATAGGGAAATTTTAATCAAGGATTTGTTGAATGAATAAACCAGTGGTAGTTGGTATTACGGGGGGCATTGGAGGTGGAAAATCTACTTTAGCGACTATGCTACGGAATTTGGGTTATCCTGTTTACGATACCGATCAGGAAGCACGCCGTCTGCAAAACGAGCATACGGGATTAATAAACGCTATATCCACACTTTTTGGAGGTACAATCTATCAGAACGGTGAATTGAACAGACCGGCTGTAGCTGAACGAGTTTTTTCAAATCCACTTCTTTTACAGCAACTTACAGCACTGGTTCACCCAGTGGTTAAAGAAGATTTCTCGAAATGGATTTGTCAGCAGCAAGCTAAAATAGTCTTTATTGAGAGTGCTGTTCTCCTGGAAGGAAATTTCGACTCCCTTACTGATGCAATTATCGTGGTTACTGCCAGTGAAAAAATTCGTTTGCAGCGGGTGATGCAAAGGGATGGAATCAGCCCTGAACAAGTGAAAGCCCGTATGCAACACCAGCTTCCGGAAGAAGAAAAAATTAAAAGAGCTGATAAGGTGATTTATACAGATGAGGGTTTGAAGGAAGATGAAGTAAAAAGGGTTATCGGCGAGCTTTTGGTTCACAGATAACCCTTTTTTTAATGATTAATTATAAATGATTAATGGGTGGGGAATTGAAGATTATTTGCGTTAGTATTAATT
>JANJXE010000198.1 GCA_024709185.1 Paludibacter sp. | reverse complement strand
TTCCTTAAGCTCATTACGTGTGCCGAACACAGACCAGGCAGTATGAATCGTCTCATCCTGTTCAAGTATTTTAGTAGTTTTTTTCTCGTTTTCCTCCTTCAACTCTTCCATGTCGGAGCTTATCGTCTCAATCTCGTCGCTTAACTGATAGATCAACGCATCTTTTTCTTCCAGCTGAGCTTCCAGCTCCTTTACCCTCAGCGTTTCTTCTTCCAATGCTTTAGTGAGGCGGGCGATGGTACGTTCGAGTTCCGTCGATTTGATGGAGCTTCCACGAAGCTGGCGTTTCAGTCGCTCAATTTCTTCCTTGTTGGCTCGTAGCATCTCATTGATATAGGCCAGATCGTCAGTAATTTTGCTACGGGTATCCATATCGGTATCTTCTCCGATTGGTTGCATGGAAATAACCTTCTCAGCTTTTTTTATTTTTTCGATGTTCAGTTCTATCTGATTCATCGTGGCAAAATAACTGTCGATTTCTTCCTGCATTCGTTGCTGCACACGGGCCAACGAATCCCTCTCTGCCTGAAGGGCTTCGTAATCCTGCGTTTTGGTGTTACAACCGGTCATTACCAACGCAAGAAATGCTGCAAAAAGAACTAGTTTTGTCTTCATAAAAACTAACACAACCTTTTTTTACTAACGGTTTAAAATTCAGTGCAAAATTACGCTTATTATTCTAATCCTGCAACTATTACAACAATTTCACCTTTGGGTGGATATTGGGTATACCAACTACTTAATTCTTCAAGACTTCCCCGTCTTGTTTCTTCGTGTAATTTGGATATTTCACGAGCCACAGCGGCTTTTCGCTCTTTACCAAATACCTCAGCAAGCTGGGTTAGTGTTTTCACCAGCCTGAAAGGTGACTCGTAAAAAACCAGAGTTCGTTTTTCTTCCGCCAGAAATTTCAGACGTGTTTGTCGTCCTTTTTTTTGCGGAAGAAATCCCTCAAAGCAAAAACGATCGTTGGGCAGACCGGAGCTTACCAAAGCAGGCACAAAAGCTGTTGCTCCGGGAAGACATTCCACATCGATCTCATTTTCCACACAGGCTCTTACTACCAAAAATCCGGGATCAGAAATGGCAGGTGTACCGGCATCGGAAATCAGGGCGATGGTCTGTCCCGAACGGATGCGTTGTACAATGCCATCCACGGTTTTATGCTCGTTGAACTTGTGATGCGACATCATAGGAGTTGCAATTTCGAAATGCTTGAGTAAAAAACCGCTGGTGCGGGTATCTTCGGCTAAAATAAGATCGGCTTCCTTTAGTATGCGGATGGCCCGGAAGGTCATGTCTTCCAGGTTACCAACGGGAGTGGGAACGACGTATAGCTTCATGTTAAATAAATTTTCGACGCACGATGGCATAAAAATCCTTTGCAACTTCATTATCGGTTTCCCATCCGTATTTCTTTTGAAGGAATGCCTCAATCTCCTTGAAACTGGCCAGCAGATTGATGTAGTTGAGCATTTTATTCATTTCTTCTCCATTGTTACGGAAGAGCTCCCGCTGAAAACGGAATCGGTCGCCAATGCTTATGGCCTGACGGATGTCGTCGATTTTTTTGTTGGCCATCGCGTTGTTCAATAGATCCGACTCACGGGTGGAATGTATATCGTTACGGGTGATGCCGTTATTGATGGTTTCACCCAGAGTTGTTTTGCGAATTTCGGGCACTTCTGCCCCAGGCTCTGCAATAACTAAAGGTTCGGGAGTTGTACTGTGTTCAGGTACTTCAGTGGCAGGCTCTGAATCTTTGCTGTCAGGTTCCGGCGCCACTTCCGGTTGTGGAACCTCTGCGAAAAGCTCAGGAACTTCTTCAACTTCAGGACTACTTTCTGCCAGGGGTGTGATTTCAGCTTCCACCTGTACAAATTTATTTTCTTGTTCCTCTTTTTCCTCCTCGTAAGGAATTTCAGGAATGCTTACATCTGTTTCTACCTGTTCAAATTCACCAGCCTGAATTGTTTCCGGTTCCGGTTCATCCTCATTGAAACTAATCTCCGGAGTATTCACCGGATTTGCAACAGTCTCATCAAACGCCAAAGAATGCTTCAAATCACCCAGTTCGTAGAGGTATTGCTTAATGTCATTGGTCTTTAACTGAGCCAATTGAATTAACGCATCGGGATAGCTGGTCATTTGCTCGAATCCCTCAGTTAAAAGGATCAAGTCGTCAATATTCTTTTTCAGCAGTCTTACAATCAGTTCTCTGTTCATATCTTTTTTTGAAATTACTTTTTTCAATCCTAATTTTTTCTATTTTTGCAGGGAGAAGTACGCCTGCTTAAAGCGGTGTAAAGTTAGTGATTTCGAATCGAATTAAAATATAAAAAATAGCTAAATTTCAGGTAATATCATGATTTATTCAGAGCAGAATAGTTTGTCGGCCCACAAGAGGGGAAGTATTGAGGTGATATGTGGTTCGATGTTTTCGGGCAAGACAGAGGAATTGATTCGCCGCCTGAAAAGGGCTCAGTTTGCAAAACAGTCGGTCGAAATTTTTAAACCCAAGATTGATACGCGGTACTCCGACGATGAAGTGGTTTCGCACGATCGAAATTCGATTCGCTCCACTCCTGTTGAATCGTCAGGTAGCATTCTTCTGATGTCGAACGATGTGGATGTGATTGGTATTGATGAAGCTCAGTTTTTCGATGAAGGGCTGGTGGAAGTGTGCAACCGTCTGGCCGATCAGGGCATCCGGGTGATTGTAGCCGGGCTTGATATGGATTACAAGGGTATCCCTTTTGGTCCAATGCCGGCGTTGTGTGCTATCGCCGAGGATGTATATAAAGTGCATGCTATCTGCGTTCGATGCGGGTCACTGGCCTATGTGTCGCACCGCCTTGTAGCCAGCGATAAACGCGTTCTGCTGGGCGAAACACAGGAATATGAACCCATTTGCCGCACTTGTTTTGCAAAAGTTAATCAGAAATAAGTTTTTCCAGTAAAGTATTTTTAAATATTTACAGCTTATAAATTGTAAATATTTATGTATGTTTGCCGACTGAATTTGTAAAATCAATCAAAATCGTCAAAACAAAACAAGTATGTTAAAAAATCATCCCAAGGGCCTTATACCTGCTGCTCTCGCTAATATGGGCGAACGCTTCGGGTTTTACACCATGATGGCTATCCTGACTTTATTCCTGATGTCGAAATTCAATATCTCAGGTACGGAAGCCGGTTCATTGTATTCCATTTTCTATGGTGCAATCTATATCCTGGCATTGGTGGGAGGTATCATCGCCGACCGCCTGCGCAACTACAAAGGCACCATTATTACCGGACTAATTATCATGTCGGTAGGCTATGTGTTACTTTCGATGCCGGCGCTCATTACTACACAGTACATTGCATTGGCAGCATTGTTGGTAATTGCTTTTGGTAATGGATTGTTTAAAGGAAATCTGCAGGCATTGGTCGGACAAATGTACGACAACGATGAGTACCGCGACAAACGCGACTCCGGGTTCCAGATTTTTTATATGTTTATTAATATCGGTGCCATGTTTGCCCCGTTTTTGGCAACATGGGTGCGCAATACTTTTGTTAAAATGCAGGGTTTTGCATACAATGCCGACCTTCCTGGTCTTTGTCACCAGTACCTTGATGGTAAAATGAGCGAAGAGGTTATAAGTGGCCGCTTTACAGAATTGGCTACTAAGGTTTCAGGTGGTGTTACACCCGTCGATTTTTAAGGCTTTTCGGTGAACTATATAGATGCGTTAAACACAGGTTTTAACTATTCCTTTCTAACTGCTGTGGTAGCAATTCTGATTTAAATTAT
>JANJXE010000148.1 GCA_024709185.1 Paludibacter sp. | reverse complement strand
AAGTTCTCCCATGCGTGTGAGTGTGGGCGATGATGGTCTGGTGTACCTCACCGACTGGAGTGATACCAATCCCGGAGTTTGGCGAATGAATCCAGCGCAGCCTTCAGCTCCTTTTACAAGGATATTTTCAGGATTATCCGTTACAACAGGGCTGGCATCATTGAATGGAGTGAATATTCACGGTGCAATTTCTCATTGTTGGGTAACCGGTACGGGTGATGCTACCAAACTGTTTACTTTCGACAAATATTATGTTGATGCAGTAGCCACCAACAGGGGGAATCTGTTACAATATAATATTGGAACGCTTACAGTACCCCGTCAGACACCTCCCGATGCCATTGTGTATAACGATGGGTTGAATGGTAATCTGCAGCAAAACTACAATTCGTGTATTGCGCCCGATGGTCGGGGTGGCTGGTGGATATCGCAGCACCGTGCCGAAGATGCAGCTACTATTCCATCGCTTATTAATGTGGATGCAACTGGTGCAGTTAAGTTTAATTCGGGTCAGACACCACTCCTGATTGGAAATTCGGTGATGGCAGGTATGGCTGTGCATCCCGATGGAAAACGCCTGGCAATGGGCTGTAGCAATGAGGTAAAGGTGTTTGAAGTAACATTTAATTCATCCGGAGTTCCGTCCCTTAAGTTGATGCATTCGATAAAACCTGCCATGGGAACCAATACGGTGGGGATCGATTATGATTTAGCAGGAAATCTGTATGTGATTTCCAATTCCAGCGAACGACTGGGCGTATGGGCCATGCCAAAAGCTGAAAACAGCTTTATAACCAAAGCACCCTCCACGTCTCCAATTGTTGTGATGCATACATCAGTGCAACAACCTTTGTTGAATCTTGATGAAACGGTACGTGTGTATCCAAATCCCGTACACGAAGAGCTTCGCATTGAATCCCCGGATATGGTTGTAGACAAATTGGAGCTGTATGATATGAACGGCCGATTAATAGTATCTGAGCCGGGTAATACAGGAACCACAGTGCTTCAGGTAAGCTCACTCCAGGCAGGTGCTTATCTTGTTCGTATTTATACCGGACAGGGAATTGTAACAAAACGAATTTTGAAAAAATAAATCTCATCATTTAAATTTAATGTCGTATGAAAAAAATCACTTTTTTAGCTATTGTTTTAGCGTTTTCAACCATGGCCATGGCCGTTGGTTTGTCGGGTGTGTATAAAGTTGGAGTTACAGAAGTTGCTCCAAACTACCCCTCATTGAGTGCAGCCGTTGCTGATATTAACACACTGGGTGTTGCCGGAAATATTGTGTTGGAAATCACTTCGGATATTACAGAAGCAGCCAATATTGGTTTGGGTGTAAATACCAATGGTTTCAGTATTACCATCCGCCCCGATGCCGATGTTGACAGGACTGTAACATTTACCCAATTGGCAGATAATTTAAGTCCAACAGGGCATTTTGTGATTGGTTATCCCACTGCCGGACTAACTGTTGGATGGGCTGATGCAAATACTATTGGTACAAGCAATGTGACAATCGATGGTTATGCAGTTGGAGGAACAACCCGCAGGTTAACGTTTACAAACACAAATGCTGCTCATGTTGGTGCCAGAGTTATTGTTGTAGTAGGTGAAAGTAACAACGTAACTATCAAAAACTGTAAAGTTATTAATAATACTACAAGTACCAGTTCGCCATTTTGTGTTGGAGCAGTAGTACGTAAAGGTACTGCTATCGAAGTTGGTCCGGCGAATCTTACTATTGAAAATAATCAGTTAACTGCACTTGGAAATAATGTAGCAATGGGAGTTCGTATTACTAACTCAGGCACATTGACGACTGTAAAAGCTACTAATCTCGTTTTTAAAAATAATATTGTAAATGCCAGACGCAGATTGGTGGAAGTGAACTATACTAACAACATGGAAGTGTTCGGAAATGAGTTTATTCAGGAGCAAACAGGCGCTGCAGGTACCATCAGTTATGGTTTATGGACAGCTACAGGAGTTTCTGGTACGGTTAATATTTACAACAATAAGTTTGTAAAATCAATGACTGAAGAAGTTTCTGGTAATGGTCAACGTACTGTATCCCTTTCCTCGGGTGCCACATATAATATTTACAATAACACTTTTGCAGGAATGGATAAAACCAAACCATCGACAACAGCTACCAACCTGGTGTATTTGTTCTATAGTGGTGTAGCAGGAAAAATTTACAATAACACTTTTTACATGCCACAGCTAACCGATCCATCATCTACAGGTTACTACGCTGCAATACAATTATCGGGAAATACAGCTGAGATAAAAAATAACATCTTTGTAAGCGATGTGCTTACGCATGGGAATGCATATTTTATAAGTGCAGTTCCAACACCTGCCAGCGATTACAATCGCTTTTATACGTTGCCGGCTAACACAACTCATAAATATGTTGCCACATATTTAAGTTTGGGAGAATATCAGCTAGCTAACCCAACTCAAGATGTGAATTCGAAATCAGTGAGTGTTACATTTACCGATGCTGCAGCAGGTAATTTGCTTATTGCCGGATCCTCAGTACAGGATGCCAACCTTGCAGTTCCGCGCCTTCCTGAAGTGTTGAAAGATATGCTGGGAACCGATCGCGCAGAACTTACCTATGCCGGAGCACACGAATCAACACTTCCGTTTATTACAACATCCAATCCTTCAATTGAGCGAACTGCCCGTATTCTGCGTACACCTTCGGGAGTGATGATCGAATTGGATGATGAGGCAATGGTTGAAATTTACACCATGAACGGTGTGAAGATCGAAAGTGTAAGAACCTCTGGTAGTTTCGAACGTGATCTCGATACCGGAGTTTACATCATTCGAATTAACGGTGCAACCACGAAATTCATGAAATAAAAAGTAGTTTATTCCTGACAAAAAGGGCACTTTCCATATGGAAGGCGCCCTTTTTTATTTACCTAAAGTAATTGGGTTACTTTTTAAGAATCACTTTCTGTGTACTCCGTTCGTTATTCAATTCAATACGTATCAAGTAACTTCCGGACGGTAAATCATCAACTGCCATTCGTAATGCATTTACAGTTCTAACAAGTTGTCCGGTAAGAGTGTACAAACTGAGTGTCGCACCGGGCAGGTCGGTTTGAAGCCATTGACTTGCCGGATTGGGATACACCAGCGCCGAATGTAACTCCTCAGAAGGTGTTGAGGAAATTGGTTCGCTGTATTTCAACAGATTATCGAGGTACAGCTCTGTGCCAGCACTCCAATCATAGGCCGAAGTTCGTTTTACACGTATTCCGGTCAGACCGTAATTCGTTGCAGGAGCAAGGGCTGAAAGCTCTTTTTCGTGAAATTCCCATCCGTAAAATGCAAGATTGCACAATGGTATGTAACGAATATCAGACCCGGCTGTGAACTCCAGTGCAAGTTCATTACCTGTCATGTCACCGAAAATATGGAGTCCGGCGACATCCTCACTGGTAAAAATAACCGGCGAAGAGGCAGTGAAGCCAGCAACTCCTTCAGGAGCCAGCGTAGCCGTTAACTTAAGGGAATTGCTACCGGCCAGCTTTGTTGCGGAATTTACCGCAGCAACCACTGCAGTTGCTCCCTGACTTTTTGCTGCATCATAGGTGAAACCAGCGCTTTCAAAAGCATCGACAACGGGTAGATCTCCTACTAATGCATTCACAGCGGTAAATGGAATCTCAATATTTTCAACTACCGACACACCCACTTCATCTTTCACTATTCCGTCAATCACCAGGTAGTACTGCTCTCCGGGAACCAGATTGTCGATTAGTTTGAAATAATTGGAACCATAGGGAAGACTCACTTTATTGCTTTCCACCGAGCGTGCATTTTTTGATACCGGTTGACGAATGCTGTTGAGTACCTGTATAGTGGATTGTATGTTTAGAGTATTCAGTTTTCTGTCGAAGATCATCCGGAAAGACGGTGAGCTAAAGTGCACTTTGTTATGGTGCAAATTGGGATAACTGCTTAGCAAAGCAAGACGGTTGCGGCTTTTGGTCGTAAACTGAAAACTAAAATCCTGTGTCATACTCAGGTTATCGGGATGTGAGGCCGTTTTTGCCAGTGTTACCGTGTATAGTGTCGATTTTTCAAAAGGAAGATCAGGCGTAAATCGTAATTTATACTGAGTATCCTCGAAGGTAATTTTACCATTTACGGGTGGAGAGATGCTAAAAGCAGCAGCTGTTGATTCAATATCCATATCCCAGTTAAATTCCAAAACGATATTGGTGGAAGCATCGACGCTGTCGGTGAGTGCCCCTTTTGGTGAATAATTGATCACTTCGGGCGGGGTATTTCGAATGCGATTCAAACTCATGTTTAACCACGAAATATTGTGTTTGCTAACAGTAATTTCCTGCGTTTGTGCATAATAGCCCTCTTTTTCAGCTTTTACATGATATATGCCAGGAGTAAGATTCTTAAAAACAAATACGCCATTTTGTAAATTATCAACGGTATATTGTTCACCTGTTTCAATCAGTGTTAATTTGGCGCCGTTCAGTGGAAGCATTTCATCGCGTCCTTTGAATTTGTTATAGGTGGTTTCCAATTTGATGCGACTGTCGCGCACCGATCCGGCAATATTTCCGGTAGGTATTTCGCCTCCGTTGAAGTAATTACAGAACGATTTATAGAAATTCCAGGCCTCCAGCCATTTGTATTCTAAATTCATCAAGCGGTAGGTTTCGGGAATATAGTCGTGCATAGCGCCTTCTGAAATCACGCCGGGAACGTATAAGCTGCGGAGTACACCATAGCCATCGCTCCAACCCATGGCTGTACGGGCAAAGGTTTTATCGCCCCGAACCGAATAGCCCGACGACCACATGGTAATCTGGTTGGCATAGAGGTTCTTAGCGATTTCAGTACTGATTGCGCGACTATCATCCGATAATTTCTTGTGTGCAGGATTGGTGATATTGAAGGTATTGTAAATTTGCGAGTCGGTAGGGTCCAGTCCAACATGCAGCATCAACACATGATTGGCTACTCCGTTGCCGGCATTGCTGTGTATCGAAAGCATGAAATCGACTC
>JANJXE010000139.1 GCA_024709185.1 Paludibacter sp. | reverse complement strand
TTAGCGAACAGCAGCAAATTTATGCAGCTACCGATGCATGGGCAGTACTCAAAATTTACCAACAACTGAAGAGGTCCAGAAAATTGACAAAAGAAGAACTGGCTGAATTACTAACCCCCGAACCGTTAATCAATACATTTGTTGATGAAAAAAGTCTATCTTAAACCGCGGAAAGAGGAAAGCCTGCGCCGCTTTCATCCCTGGGTGTTTTCAGGAGCCATTCAGTCGATTGAAGGAAACCCTGAAGAAGGCGAGCTCGTGGAAGTATATGCTGCCGACAGGAGTTTTTTGGCAATTGGTCATTACCAAATCGGTAGTATCACTGTTCGTGTGCTGTCGTTTGTTCAATGTACTGTTGACCAACCATTTTGGTGCGAACGAATTCGTGCAGCCCGAGAGTTACGCAAAGCGGTTGGGTTGGTCCGTAACGATAATTCAACCTATCGGTTAGTGCATGGCGAAGGCGATCATTTGCCAGGATTGATTGTAGATGTATACGATCAGACTGCTGTGATGCAGGCCCATTCTGCCGGAATGCATTTGGTGCGTAAGGAGCTGGCACAGGCCATTGTGGAAGAAGTGGAAGGAGTGACGCAGGTTTTTTACAAATCGGAAACCACGCTGCCCTTTAAAGCTGATCTCCAACCACAGGATGGATATTTGATTGGTGGCGATATTCGGATTCATTCGGCTACTGAAAACGGCCTTCAGTTTCATGTCGACTGGTTGCGCGGACAAAAAACAGGCTTTTTTATCGATCAGCGCGACAACCGACTGCTTCTCGAGCAGTACTCCAAAAATAAGCAGGTGCTGAATATGTTTTGCTATACAGGAGGTTTTTCGGTGTATGCCATGCGCGGCGGTGCACAGTTGGTTCATTCAGTAGATAGTTCAGCCAAAGCTATTGAAATAACCGATAAAAATATTGCGCTCAATTTTCCGGGTGACAAGCGACACATGTCCTATGCCGAAGATGCCTTTAAATTCCTGGCAGCCAACGAAAATGCGTACGACCTGGTAGTGCTCGACCCGCCGGCCTTTGCCAAGCACCGCGATGCCGTGCGAAATGCGCTCCGGGGATACCAGAAACTCAATGCGAGGGGCATTTCGCAAATTAAACCGGGTGGGATTCTGTTTACCTTCTCCTGCTCGCAGGTGATTTCCAAAGAACAGTTCCGGTTGGCAGTGTTTAGTGCAGCTGCTGAAACCGGTCGCAAGGTGCGCATTTTGCATCAGTTGACCCAACCAGCCGATCATCCGGTGAATATTTACCACCCCGAAGGTGAATATCTTAAAGGATTGGTGCTTTATGTGGAATAATCTTTCCGGTTTACCCAACTTTAAAATCTTAAAAAATGCCTGAAAGTTTGTTTTTTCAAAACTAATCTCTATATTTGCAGCCCGAACAATATTTAATAACGTTAAAAAACCGAATTGCCTATCGAACACAATTACGCTTAACACCAATAATTAAGCAGTAATGAAAACACTGGATCAACTCGCCGATGAACAATTGGTAGGATTGTACGAACAGGGTAATAATACGGCATTCGAAGTTTTACTAACGCGCTACCGCTCACGGGTCTATTCCTATATATTCCAGATTGTACGCGATCGTGAACTCACCGAAGATATCTTTCAGGATACCTTCATTAAAGCCATTGTAACCATACAACAGGGTCGTTATTTCGAGAGCGGAAAGTTTCTGGGATGGATTAACCGCATCGCACACAATCTGATTATCGATCATTTCCGGAAGGAAAAAAACGAAAATACGATTTCGGCCGATGCCTTTGAATACGATATCGTTAATAACAGTAAGCTTTCCGACCTAAGTATCGAAGATATTATGTCGAACGAACAAGTGCTGTGCGATGTGGTTCGCATGGTCGATTTTCTTCCGGAAGTTCAACAGGAAGTAGTGCGCATGCGCTTTTTCGAGGATTTAAGTTTCAAGGAAATTGCTGAAAAAACAAACGTAAGTATTAATACCGCTTTAGGTCGGATGCGTTATGCCCTGCTAAATATGCGCAAAATGGCAGCCGAAAAGGACGTGTATCTCGAAATTAAATAGTTTTTTTGCCGGCAAATATACTTTTCTGAAAGTAGCACCGTTTTATTTACGAACATAAAAAATAAATGGTGGCCTATGCAAAAAATTACTACGTTTAATTCAACTGATTTACAAGCCATGTCGATGGGTCCGTCCGACCAGAGTGTAAAGCGTATTTTACAGTTCGCTGCCAACTACAGGTCACAACAAATTTCGAACAACCACTTTGTGGACATTATCCTAAGTTAAAAAAAAAACAGGCTCCTGCTTTCGGTGGGAGCTTTTTTTTGCTACTTTTGTGGCTGTTTGTTAAACACTGTATGTATGAAGCGAATTGTTTCTCCCTCCGTTTTATCTGCCGATTTTTCTGATTTAAAGTCGGAATGTGTGATGTTGAATGAAAGTGCTGCCGAATGGGTGCATATTGATGTGATGGATGGTGTCTTTGTGCCGAACATTTCCTTTGGATTTCCGGTGATTGAAGCAATCCGAAAGCATTGTACGAAATTTATGGATGTGCACATAATGATTGTGCATCCTGAAAAATACGTACAGCGCTTTGCCGATGCCGGTGCCCGCATGCTTACTTTTCACTACGAAGCTGCTGAAAAACCTTCGGAGGTAATCCGTTTAATCAGGGAGGCCGGAATGATGGTCGGTATTACGATTAATCCGGATATTCCGGTGGAGAAGTTACGCCCGTATATTGCAGACGTGGATATGGTGTTGCTGATGTCGGTATTTGCCGGCTATGGCGGACAGAAGTTCATTCCGGAAAGTTTCAACCGCATACGGGAACTCAAAGGAATGATCGATGAGCTTAATCCGAACTGCATGATACAAATTGATGGTGGTGTGAGTGATGCCAATGCTGCCGAACTCTATGCCTGTGGAGCGAATGTGCTGGTGGCCGGAAGCTCGGTGTTCAATGCCCCCGACCCCAAAGCAATGATTCAGCGTTTATTGACGATGGAATAAACTATATAACGACTATATAACAAGCTGTTTGCTGACAATAGAGTAAACCGTTTTCTGGCAATTCAATTAACCTGTTTACGACCATTTAAATTTATCTGTTTATGAACTTCCTGTTAAGAACTCCGTTCTTCAGGTTGTTGCTTGCATTAATTGCAGGAATTGTAACCTGCCGTTATTTCAGGCTGTTCGACCTGACTATGCTGTTGCTGGCTGTGCCGGCTTTTCTAAGTGTTTTCCTGTCATTTTGGGTGAAGAATGTGCAATGGGCTCACCGCCTGCGTTGGGGATTTGGTGCTGGTTTTGTTGTGTTGGTGTATTTGGTCGGTTATGTTCAGGCTGCCCGACAGGAGCATCAACTTCAGTTTAATTTTTCGGGCAAATCGCAATTGTACAGACTTAAGCTGGTTGAAAGTCCCGAAGTGAAGGACCGATCGGTGCTGTGTGTGGCTGAAACCAGGTTGGTTGATGGTGGTCTTTCTAAGATGGACCATCCAGCGGGAAAACTGACTGCTATTGAATCATCTGCGGATAAACCGACTGCTAATGAAACATCTGCTGGTACCAGCGCCAGTATGCATTTTTCAGCTAAAACCATCGTATATTTGCAAAAACAAAGCTCGGCCCTTCAGCTTCATCGGGGCGATATCCTCATAGCCCGGCTTCGTTTTCAAGCTCCGGCTCCGGTCCAAAATCCCGAAGGTTTCGATTATGCCGCTTTTCTGCGGCGCAAAGGCATTGCGGCAACAGCGTATTCCGATTCGCTGAACTGGAGAAAACTTTCGCACACAGAAATACATGGTTTACGCCATTGGGCTGAAAAAGCGCGTGATCAGTTACTTGCCATTTACCGAAAACTGAATCTCGCAACTGATGAATTTGCTGTGCTTGCGGCTCTAACCCTGGGCTTCAAGGAGGAGTTAGAGCCGGATGTTATGCTTGACTACAGTGCGTCAGGGGCGATGCATATACTTTCTGTCAGTGGTCTCCACGTGGGAGTGATTTTTCTGATAGTCAACAGTCTGGTGTCAATGGTGTTTCGAAAGCCCTCCACCCTTATTCCCAAATCAGTATTAATTATTCTGGCGCTTTGGCTGTATGCCTTTATCACCGGACTTTCGCCCTCTGTGATTCGGGCTTCGGCCATGTTTTCTATGGTCACACTGGGGAAAGCGCTTGGACGACAGGCTCAGATTTACAATACCATCAGCTCCACAGCATTTATCCTGCTCTTAATGAATCCTTCCTACCTTTGGGATGTGGGGTTTCAGCTGAGCTATACTGCAGTGCTCGGCATCGTTTATTTTCAGCCTCAACTGTCGCCTCTTCTTGCTGTGAGTAATAAGGCCCTGAAGTGGTTATGGGATCTCACTTCCGTTTCGCTGGCGGCACAACTCGGCACCTTGCCGCTGGCCCTTTATTATTTCAATCAGTTTCCCAACTATTTTCTTCTTACCAATTATATCGCTATCCCGCTTTCAGGTTTTGTTATATATGCTGCGGTGGGTTACCTGGTGCTCTATTGGGTGCCACTTGTTGGTGGAGTGGCCGGATGGATGGTCGACCGACTGTTGTGGCTATTAAATAGTGCAGTTGCTGCTATACATGCACTTCCGGGTTCTGTCACACAGATTTATGCCGGGCAACTTGATTTATTATTAATGACCATCCTGTTGTGTTGCTGGGTAGGATATGCTGAACTCAAACGGTATTATTTTATACCTGTCGCTTTATCTGTTGTTTTACTTTTTCCGCTAAAACAAATTATTAGTGAAGTTCATAGTAATCAACATTCCGAGCTCATCGTTTATTCCGATCGAAAAGCCTCGCATGTGCAGCTGAATGTGGGGCGGCGCGAATTTGTGATTACCAGCGATAGTGTTGCATTTGTAAAAGTGGCGGGCAAATACCGCCTTAAAAAAAGACTGTTAACTCAGCAGTTTGTCGTCGATTCAGCAAGTTGGTTTAATGTGCTGGATGGAAAGCGCTTTGGGCTTATCAACGACAAAACTTACTGTCGGAAGAAAGCTGGTAAACCACTACATCTCGATTATCTGATAATAAATTCAATGAAAGGATACAAGCCCAAAGAGTTGTTTAGTTGTTTTGAACCTCGGATATGCATTTCAGGAAGTTCGGTAAGCGAATATTCCACTGCTCGTTTGCAGGAAGAATGCAAAGCCAAAGGAATCACGTTCTTTAGTCTTCGTTGTTCGGGAGCCTACCGGGAGCTGCTTAATCGCACCAATAGGAAAGCGGTGGGTTCAACAAAGTTAGAAATCAGTAAAAAGCACCGCATCGATTTACACAAAAAGTCGTAAATTTTTGCTATTTTTGCGACGTCTAAAAAAAAGCAGATGTTATCAAAAGTCATTTCGGAAGATTTAATCCGCAAAACCGCCGATGCGCTTGAAAGAGCGGAGCGAATTGCAATTGTTGTACATGTTGCTCCCGATGGCGATGCAGTGGGTTCATCCTTAGGGTTGTGGCACTATTGCATGACCCTTGAAAAAGAGCCTGTGGTGATTGTGCCATCACCATTTCCTGACTTTTTCAACTGGATGCCCGGTGCCGACCGCATTGTGGTGTTCGAAAACGAAAAGGAAAAAGCGGCCAGCCTGTTACAGGAAGCAGATCTGATTTTTGCCCTCGATTTTAATGTTCCGAAGCGCCTGGCTGAGATGGCCGATATTGTACTGCAAGCGCCGGCAAAGAAAATTCTGGTCGATCATCATCTTCATCCGGGCGATTTTGCACAACTCGTCATTTCGTATCCTGAAATATCTTCGACCAGTGAGTTGATTTTCCGGCTTATCTGCCGCATGGGTGATTTTGAAAAAATAAATCTGGCTGCAGCTGAATGTATTTACACCGGCATGATGACTGATACAGGAGGCTTCACCTTTAATTCGAACAAACAGGAAATTTATACGATTATCTCGGAGCTAATTAAAATCGGTGTCGATAAAGATGAAATTTACCGAAAGGTGTTTAATACCTATTCGGAACACCGCATCCGGTTGATGGGATATTGCCTTTACAAAAAAATGAAGGTGTATCCCGAATACAAAGCGGCTCTGATTACGCTTACCACTGATGAATTGCGGGCGTTTAACTACCGCATTGGCGATACAGAAGGTTTTGTAAATATCCCCCTCTCGATTGCCGGTATCGATTTTTCTGTATTTATGCGGGAAGATAGCGATAAGGTGAAGATTTCATTACGTTCGCAGGGTTCTTTTCCTGCCAATAAATTTGCTGCCGATGTGTTTGGTGGTGGCGGTCACCTGAATGCTTCGGGAGGTGAAAGTTATTCTTCCTTACAGGATGCCATGCTGAAATTTGAAGAAGCATTGCCCCTTTTCAAGGATTTTTTGGAATTTGAAGATAAATAGTACATGAAGTATTTGATTATATTAGGCGATGGTATGGCCGATGAGCCCATTTCCTCCCTGGATGGAAAAACACCACTGCAATATGCGCAGACTCCGTCGATCGATCGCCTCGCGCAGATGGGTCGTTGCGGGATGCTCGATACCATTCCCGATGGTTTTGCCCCGGGTAGCGAGATTGCCAATCTGAGTGTGCTGGGTTATAACCTGCCCGATGTGTTTGAAGGCAGAGGCTCGTTAGAAGCTGCAAGTATGGGAATCGATATCCTTCCGGGTGAAATGGCGATGCGTTGTAACCTCATTTGTATCGAAAAAGGTAAAATAAAAAATCATTCGGCCGGACATATCAGTTCCGAAGAAGCCAATGTGCTGATGCGTTTTTTACAAGAGCAATTGGGCGATGAGGAGGTGAGTTTTTATCCGGGTGTTTCCTACCGTCATTTGTTGAAGTTTAAAGGGGGTGATAAGCGACTGACTTGCACACCGCCACACGATGTGCCGGGAACTGCTTTTACAGAAGTTATGGTACAATCGCAGGTGCAGGAGGCTGTTTCAACTGCTGAAAAGCTCAATCAGCTGATTCTCCGATCGCAGGAGCTCCTCGAAAATCATCCTGTCAACCTGAAACGTGCTGCTGAGGGAAAAGACAAAGCAAACAGTATCTGGCCCTGGTCGCCGGGTTACCGTCCGGCTATGAAAACACTGGGCGAACAATATGGAATCGGAAGTGGCTCCGTGATTTCTGCCGTCGACCTGATACGGGGTATCGGCGTGTATGCAGGATTGGAAGTAATTATGGTGGAAGGTGCTACCGGATTGTACGATACCAACTACGAAGGTAAGGTACAGGCTGCGCTGCAAGCATTGAAGAAACAGGATTTTGTTTTTCTGCATATTGAAGCCAGTGATGAAGCAGGCCACGAAGGCGATGCTTTACTGAAAGTGAAAACCATCGAATATCTCGACCGAAGGGTTGTGAAAACAGTGCTCGAAACGATTGCTCACTGGCATGAAGATATCACAATTGCACTGCTTCCCGATCATCCCACGCCCTGTGCATTACGCACGCACACCCGTGATGCGGTACCCTTTGTAATCTACCGCACTGGTGGAGAACCAGATGCAGTTCAGGTGTACGATGAATTTGCCTGCCGGGAAGGTAACTTTGGCTTGCTTAAGGGTCCGCAATTCATGGAGCAATTGATTGTTGCGAAAAAATGAAAAATAAACAGGCCGTACCGACCGAAGGAGTTAAATATGCAGGATCGAAACTGCGCATTATTCCTCATATTGTCGGACTGCTTGACGATACAAAAGATGTGCGTACCGTACTCGACGGATTCAGCGGAACTTCGAGGGTAGCACAGGCATTTGCCCGACTGGGTTATACCACTACAGCCAACGACCTGTCACATTGGTCGGAAGTGTTTGCAACCTGCTATCTGAAAGCGGATAAGCCGGTGGAATGGTATGCTGGTTTAATTGAACACCTGAATGGGCTGAAAGGTTACGAAGGCTGGTTTAACGAATATTACGGTGGCGACCCCGATCATAAGGATGTGCGGCGACCGTTTCAACGGAAAAATACCAAACGGCTGGATGCTATTCGCGACGAAATCGACCGTCTTGATGTGTCGAATGAAGACCGTTGTGTGTTGCTTACCAGTCTGATTCGGGCACTGGACGAGGTGGATAATACGCTCGGACATTATGCAGCCTATCTTTCCGGATGGTCGAAGCGTTCGTATAAGGATCTGAAGATGAGGGTTCCTGCGATTATTCCTCATCAGGGACAGCACCGGGTATTTCGCCGCGATGTGTTCGAAACCATTGGTGCTGATACTTACGATCTGGCTTATTTTGATCCGCCCTATGGTGCCAATAATCATAAAATGCCATCGAGCAGGATTCGTTACAATGCCTATTATCATTTGTGGAAAACGATTATTCTGAATGATAAACCCGATTTATTCGGGAAAGCAATGCGACGTGAGGATTCACGCGATACGGCCGGAGGGTCGGTATTTGAGGAGTTTCGCTCCAACGATGAAGGTCAGTCTATTGCAAGGGAAGCGCTCAGGGAGTTAGTAAAGAAAACCCGTGCACGCTACATCCTGCTGTCGTACAGTTCAGGAGGTAAAGTGACACGGGAAGAGATTCTCGACCTGATGACAGGGGAAGGGGAATTGGTGAAAGCCCTGGAAATCGACCACCGCAAAAATGTGATGAGCGCCATGCGAACAACCCACGAATGGGTTCATTCCGACCATCGTCACCATGAATATTTATTTTTAATGAAGAAATAAAACTGATATTGATATGCTTTATTACAGTACCAACAACAAAGTGAAAGATGTCGCTCTCAGCGATGTGGTGATCAAGGGCCTGGCCGACGATAACGGACTTTTTATGCCCGATTACATCCCGGCCATTCCTTCCATGTTTTTCGAACACATTGATAAACCCGAGTTTCGCGATTTGGCCTATACCGTCGCATATATGCTTTTCGGTGAAGATGTACATGCCAACATGCTGAAAATGATGGTGAACGACACCCTGAGCTTTGATGTTCCCCTGGTAAAAGTGACCGACAATATTTTCAGTCTGGAGCTGTTCCATGGCCCTACTCTTGCTTTTAAGGATGTAGGCGCCCGTTTTATGTCGCGTATGCTGAGTTATTTTATTCAACGTCAGGATGATCGCCGGAACGTAAATGTACTGGTGGCGACTTCGGGTGATACGGGTAGTGCTGTGGCAAATGGTTTTCTTGGCGTGGAGGGAATTCATGTGTATGTGTTGTACCCGAAAGGCCAGGTGAGTCAAATTCAGGAAAGTCAGTTTACTACTCTTGGAAAGAATATTACCGCTTTGGAAGTAGAAGGTAGCTTCGACGATTGCCAGGCATTGGTGAAATCAGCTTTTCTGGATAACGACCTCAATGCGGCAATGAAATTAACATCGGCAAATTCCATCAATGTGGCCCGATTTCTTCCTCAGGCATTTTATTATTTCCAGGCCTATGCTCAATTAAAGAAAATCTCCGAAAAGGCTGCTGCGAATATGGTCATCAGTGTTCCCAGCGGAAATTTCGGCAATCTTACTGCCGGACTCGTTGCCAAACGGATGGGTCTGCCCGTGAAGCGATTCATTGCTGCCAATAACCGCAACGATATCTTTCTGAATTATTTACAAACCGGCGAGTACAATCCACGGCCTTCGGTTTCAACTATTGCCAATGCAATGGATGTGGGAAATCCGAGCAATTTTGCCCGTATTCTCAATCTTTACGGCTATTCGCATCATGCTATCACAACCGATATCTGCGGTTACAAATATACCGATGAAGAGATTGCAAGTACCATTCGCGAATGCCGTTCCGAAACCGGTTACCTGCTCGATCCACACGGTGCCTGTGGCTATCAGGCGCTGAAAGATGGCTTGAAGGAGGGTGAGTACGGAGTGTTTCTTGAAACCGCACATCCGGCTAAATTCAACGAAACGGTAGAAAGAATCTTGGGTGAAAAGATAGACATTCCGGAAAAACTGCAGGAATTTATGAAGGGAGAAAAACAGTCGATACCTATGTCTGCCGATTTTGCCAGCTTCAAAGCCTATCTGCTAAGCAAAGCCTGAGAAGAGTCGAAGCTGGTATGCATGTCATCGACCTATTGCAAGGAGTAAAATTTAAAATTTAAAAATAGTTACTATGTTTTCAGGAATCGTAGAAGAAGCAGCCCTCGTAACCGGACTGCGCAAGGAAAAGGAAAACCTGCACATCACCATGACCTGCTCGTTTACCCACGAATTAAAAATCGATCAAAGCGTTTCGCACAACGGTGTTTGCCTTACCGTAGTGGATATTCAGGGAAATGAATATACTGTAACAGCCATCAGGGAAACACTTAATCTTACCAATCTTGGCTTGCTGGAAATCGGCAGTAAGGTAAACCTTGAACGGAGTATGATGATGAATGGTCGTCTGGATGGACATATTGTGCAGGGCCATGTGGATCAGACTGCCGTTTGCACCGAAGTGAAGGAAGCCGATGGCAGCTGGTACTTCCGTTTCGAGTATCCTTTCGACCGTGAAATGGCCCGCCGTGGCTATATGACCGTCGATAAAGGGTCGGTAACAGTGAACGGTGTAAGCCTAACTGTAGTTGCTCCAACCGAGAATTCATTCCAGGTTGCAATTATTCCTTATACCTACGAACATACGAATTTTCATCAGATTAAGGTTGGAACCGTTGTCAATCTCGAGTTTGATATTATCGGAAAATACATTAGTCGTATGATGGCTTTTTAAACAGCCTGCAAAACATATTTGAATGTGCATTGTTACAGATAGTGATAATGCACATTTTTTTTGACAGAATGCTTAAAAAACTTATAAGGGAATCATTTTTCAATCCAGCACTGCACTTTCTGGCCTTGTTCATCTTTGTCGTAGTTGAACAAGTTTCTGGACCAGGTCGGGCATGGGTGTATTCGCTCCCGGTGTTGTTGCTGTGCGGGGGATATATCGGTTTCCTGTACCGCTCCTTGTTGCCCTGGTATGCCATTTCGGTGGGTGTTTTCTTCCTGATTACTCTGACTTCAGTGGTGTTGAGTCTTCAATTTCCCGGAACGCTACTTCAATCTCTTTATACCGAACTTACTTTGCTCATATTGTTACTCTTGCTATTTGTGCTAAAAAAGAGACTTCAACAATGGATTACTTCTGTTTCCAGCAAGAAGTTATCGATGATGAATAATATCTCGGAGATGGTTCGTTTTGCATTTATTCTTTTAGTGATTACCACTTTTTATGTTAGTACTCATATCATCCTTTCTCTGCATTCCAACGATTCACTACAGTTGTCGATTAGCTTTTTGCACCAGCTGTTCCATTTTTCCCTATTGATGCTTTTTATTTATGAAACGGTCAGAGTTTTTGCCATCCGTAATCAGTTGATGAAAGAAGAATGGTGGCCTATCGTAAATAACCAGGGACGGGAAATTGGATCAATACATTATCAAAATAGTTTATGGATTGAACGCCAAAAGTTTATACATCCGGTAGTTCGGATTTTGGTAATGGAAGGAAATCGAATTCTGCTGCATCAAAATGCATACCTGGGCGATACCCGTAATCATCAATGGGATACAGCTATTAATGCTCACCTCAGATATGGTGAAACCATCGAGGAATGTATTCAACGGGCCGGAACTGACTTTTATGGAACCGACAATATCCATCCGGTATTTCTGACAAATTATCAAAT
>JANJXE010000490.1 GCA_024709185.1 Paludibacter sp. | reverse complement strand
GACGGTAACCAGTCCGGGCAGCATTTTGAGACCCGGATTTTGCGCCATTATATTGCGCAGGATAGGCTCATCGTACGAAGCCACTTCTTCGAGCCCTTTTTGTACGGCAATAACCGCATCGAGGGGTGAATTGTAATACGCAAATGTCGCATTCGGAAAACGTTGCAATACCAGCTTATCGGCAATGGTACCTGTAACCACTGCAAAGCGCGAGGTTTCTAAATCGTCGAGCCTGGTAATTTCCCGTGCTTTTTCGCTGTTGCATGCACTTAAAACAGACAACAGTATTCCAATCAGAAAAAGTGGTGTTCGTTTCATACGGTAATGATTGTTTTTCTAATGGTCGTATGGAACTCGCATGCCAACATTACCATAACCTAGTATGTGAAGTAGTTACATGCTCGTTTCATACGGTACTAATTGTTTTTTCAACGGTCAGAAATGTTTAAAAAAACAAAGATACTGAAATATTTAATTTTCCTAACAGTTAGAATAAAAATTATTTGTAGCCAAAATGCGTGGAAACTTCTGTATATGAAGTTTTCAAAAAAGAAATTTTCTTTTAATGCCCTCTCCTCAATTTCTAAACAAAACATAATATATCTGTATATTGTTATAAATACAGAACGTTACAATCAAAGCCTTATGAAAACACATGAATGTACGCTGGTCATTTCGCTGCTGGTGCTACTTATTGCAGGGGGATGTGAAGATGAACTGTTCATCGACCAGGTGATTAATCCATCTCAAAACGATGTGACGATAAGCCTTGGAGAATCCATCGAAATTACTATTCCCAAAGGTGCGGTACCTGATGGTACTGTGGTAAGCATTGAAGCAATTGATGTCGACGAGGTATCGGAAGATCCAACGGCATTGGTCAATCAGGCATTTGAGGTCAAAATGAGTTCAGGGAACACCTTCACTCAGCCTTTGCTGGTGACTATCAAGTATGATCCATCAAAAGTTCCGGCGAATAAAAGTCCGGAATGCATCGGCGCATCCTACTTTGATGAACGTACGGGCAATTGGTACCGGTATCAGAATGTGACTGTTGACTCGGTGAACCATTCGGTACAGTTTGAAACCACACACCTTACCAAGCTTTCATCGTGGACCCTGCATGGCTATTCCGACTGGATTAGCACGCCTCACTTTCACATCTACTGGCAGTCGTCGGGCAAGGATGCTGTAGTTTCCAACCAGGTGTACAACCACCATCAGTACTGGCACGATAGCGTCGATCCGGAATATATACAGGATATGGGCAACTGGTTGGATTCAGCGTACAATGCATTTAAACAACTGGGATTTGATTTGCCGAGCGGACGAATTTGTGTGTATGTATCCGATTTGGGAAAAGAAGTGGATGGCAACAGTTCGTTCTTTGGTTACCTGCGCCTCTCCAACCATTGTACCCCTTCGAAGTTACGTACTTCGGCCGAAACTCTGCAATCGGCATGCGCTCATGAATTGCTACATTATGTGCAGGATTACTACTACATGCAGCTTTTCACCGATTACACG
>JANJXE010000131.1 GCA_024709185.1 Paludibacter sp. | reverse complement strand
CTAATTTTTCAACGATGATAGCTTTTACTTTAGCTGCAACTTCTGACATAATTTTAGTTTTTTAAGTTGATAAATAAAATTTGTTGTTTAATTTTGCGGTGCAAAGTAAAGTAATTTTATCGACATACGCTAAAATTTATCGAAAATATTACCAATTTTTGCACAAAATGCACTTAACTGAGCAAAACAAAAACGATTGTATGCCTCTTAAAATAGCTCTTTTTGCCTCCGGTTCGGGGTCGAACGCCGAAAACATAGTTAACTATTTTTCAGGAAGTTCCGACGTTCAGACGCCTCTTATCGTATCGAACAAACCCGATGCCTACGTACACGAAAGAGCCCGGAAGCTGGGCGTACCTTCCTACACCTTTACAGCTTCCGAATTCAGGGAAGCAACGGCCATTTTGAAGCTGCTGGAAGCCTTCGAAATCGATTTTATTGTATTGGCGGGTTTCCTTTTGAAGGTATCGGAACCGATTTTACACGCTTACCCCAACAAAATAATTAACATTCATCCGGCTTTATTGCCAAAATTTGGCGGAAAAGGCATGTATGGGCATCACGTGCACGAAGCTGTGGTGGCAGCAGGCGAACGCGAAACCGGAATCACGATTCATTATGTAAATGAAAATTACGACGAAGGAAAGGTAATCTTCCAGGCCAAATGCGAAGTAAGCCCCGACGACACTCCCGACACTGTCGCCCAAAAAATCCACGAACTCGAACAACAGCACTTTCCGGTGCAACTTGAAAACTTATTAATGATTAATGGGTGCACTAAATAAACTATATACGTATAAAGAACTAACAAACAAAAAATGATTAACTGTAAATCGTCTGCTCAACCGCACCCATTTATCATTAATCATTAAAAATTAAACATTAAAAAAAGATGGCTTTACAATGTGGTATCGTCGGCCTCCCAAATGTGGGTAAATCGACTCTTTTCAACTGTTTATCGAATGCGAAAGCACAGGCAGCGAATTTTCCGTTTTGCACCATAGAACCCAATGTGGGTGTGATTACCGTGCCCGACGAGCGACTGACCAAGCTGGCCGAGCTTGTGAATCCGAGGCAAATTGTGCCCACCACTGTAGAGATTGTCGACATTGCCGGTCTGGTGAAGGGTGCCAGCAAGGGCGAAGGACTGGGCAATAAGTTTTTGGCAAATATCCGCGAGACCGATGCCATTCTGCACGTGCTGCGTTGTTTCGAAAACGAAAACATCACCCATGTGGATGGAAGCATCAATCCCGTGCGCGACAAGGAGATTATCGACACCGAACTTCAGCTCAAGGATTTGGAAACTGTGGAAAGCCGTATTAACAAGGTACAAAAGCAGGCGCAAACCGGTGGCGACAAGCAGGCGAAGATTGTGTACGACATTCTGGTGCGTTACCGCGAAGCCCTGATGCAGGGAAAATCGGCCCGTACGGTGGAAATTGACAAGGCCGAGCGTCCGTTTATAAAAGATTTGTTTTTGCTTACCGACAAACCAGTGATGTACATCTGTAATGTGGACGAAGCCAGTGCAGCCACCGGCAATGCCTATGTGGAAGCAGTTCGTGAGGCTGTGAAGGATGAAAACGCAGAGATACTCGTTGTTGCCGCTGCCACCGAAGCCGATATTGCCGAGCTTGAAACCTGGGAAGAACGTCAGGAATACCTCGAAGCCGCCGGTCTGGAGGAGTCGGGGGTAGCCCGGTTGATTCGTTCGGCCTACAAGCTGCTAAACCTGCAGACCTATTTTACAGCTGGCGTACAGGAAGTACGTGCCTGGACCTTCCACCAGGGTTGGAAAGCCCCGCAATGTGCCGGAGTGATCCACACCGATTTCGAAAAAGGCTTTATCCGGGCAGAGGTGATAAAGTACGACGACTTTGTGGCACTTGGTTCCGAGGCTGCTTGCAAGGAAGCAGGTAAAATGGCTGTGGAAGGAAAAGAATACGTAGTGCAGGATGGAGATATCATGCATTTCAGGTTTAATGTGTGAGGGTGAAGATGAAAAGGAAATTCTAATCATCAATCAGTTTTTGAGTAAATTGTGAATTAGTCCTTTGATTAATTTTGAATAAATTATTTATTTATATTCGGTTTATTGACACTTTTCTTATTTAAACAATCCAATTATTATCCGATACTGAAAATAAAGCATTTAGAGAGCTCTGGATAGGTTTCAATACTGAAATAATTATATATATTTGCATTTTGTTTTCCACAAACAGTACACCTAATGAAAGTGCAATATATTATCCTTAGCTTTTTGCTACTATGTGGCATGTTTATTCACGCCCAAACGCGTATACAAACAGCTACAGGCAGTACAGGATCAACAGCTGCAACTTCATTTTCTGTGACACTGGGTTCGGCGCCACAAAGTGGAAATACGCTTATTGCGGTTGTTTCCACCCGAAGTGGATCCACCGTACCTCCAACCATAACATCTGTTACCCAAACAGGGGCAACCTGGACCCGGGCAACTCATACTACCGGTACCAATGGAGTTGTTACAGAAATATGGTATACAACTTCACTAACCAGTGCATCTGCTGGAATCACTTTTACGCATGCCGGATCCAGTACATGGTTCTCGGCTGCAGCAGTTATGGAATACCGTGGTTTGTTGTACGGCAGTCCACTCGATCAGGTCGCCAATGCCAATGGTAATTTAAGAAAAGTAACTATTGGGCCAACAGCTACCACAACTACCAACCGACAAGTATGGATTGCAGCTGTGGGCCTAACCAGTAGTGCATACCAGCTAATAAACATCACTGATTCGTTTACAGCTATTGCAAATAGTATAACTACAAATGCAACTGCTACCAACAATGCAGACTTATTTGCGCTTGAACGACTTGTAACAACTACCGGAGTAGCTACAACCGGAGGTGACCAAACCGGGAACAACACATTTTGGGCTGGTTCAATCGCTACTTTCAAAGCTCTTTCGACTGTTATATCAAGCTTTACACCGGCAACCGTTTGTAGTAGTGCAGGAGCGACCATTACCATAAACGGTGAAAATTTCACCGGGACGACAGCGGTAACGGTCAATGGAACGCCAGTCAGCAGCTTTACAGTTGTAAGCAATACCCAAATTACAGCAACACTTCCTGCTGGTGCGAGTTCAGGATTTATTGCCGTTACTGTCGCTGGTGAAACGGCAACTTCAGTCACACCACTGATTGTACGCAAAATGACCACTCCTGAAGGAACAGTAACAAACACAACCTGTACCACGCTTTCCAATGGTGCCATAACCCTAACAAACATTCCCATTGCTCTAAGTTTTACACCTGCATCAGCCAATTATGTTGATTTAGGCGAAAGTTCACTGAACGGGCTCTCAGCTTTTACGCTTGAAGGTTGGATCAAAACATCAGTTTACAACCGCAACAGCTTTTTCGGCCAGGACGATGCCATTGAATTTGGATTTACCACGGATGGTTCAATGGAGGTGAGGGTAAACGGTCTCAACCTATCCTTACTCAGTTCTCCTACCGCTTATCCGCGTGATGGAGGATGGCATCACGTTGCAGCTACGGGTAACGGTCAAAATCTGTTTATTTTCGTAGATGGAATACAAGTGGCTTCGACAACACACGGGACACTCACCTCTCCCGTTAATTATGGAACGTCAACAAACACTGCACGCATTGGAGGCTATGTGTGGAATGTGGGCACAGCCAACTTTTTCGACGGACAAATGCTGAAAGTCGGGTTCTGGAACCGTGTGCTGTCAACTCAGGAAATTATTAACCTTGCTTCCACTCCCTATCAGTATGCAAGTGGCAATACAGGTCTGATTGCAGGATACAATTTCTTTGAGACTACCGGCTCCTCCCTTACCAAAACACCTGTTGGCACCAATGGAACAATCAATGGCACTACCCAGCGTACCGATTTATCAACCTACAGCTGGACCGGTGATAGTTTTACATCTACGAATAAAAATCTAACAGGATTAGCAGCGGGCACATACAATATGACTGTCACCATTCAGTCCTGTGCGTCCAGCTCTGCCAGTTTTATCGTTGGATCCGATGGATCACCCTCAACAGCAGCAAGTTCCATTACAGCATCGCCTTCTACTGCGGTTTGTCCGGGAACATCGGTAGCGCTCTCGCTGGTGGATGGAGAATTAGGTCAAAACGCCACCTGGAAGTGGTACACTGAAGGCTGTGGTAGTGGAACTGTCATTGCAACGGGCTTAAGCAATGGAGGTCGAACACTTACAGTAGCTCCAACCATCACAACCACGTATTACGCAAGAGCTGAGGGAAGTTGTGGAGCAACCAGCTGTGTATCGTACACAGTCACGGTAAATCCCAATGGAACATGGCTGGGCTATTCAACCGAATGGAATTCGGAGAGTAACTGGTGTGGAGGCATTCCTACGTCAACCACCGATGTAATTCTTCCCGCATCCCCTATTGGTGGTAATCAACCTTCAATAGGCACCGCAGATGCAGTTTGTAAAACGCTGACCATCGACACCGGAGCCACGCTCACTATGAACGGTACCACAACGTTGGCAGTGTATAGCAATTGGATAAACAACGGCACTTTCACAGCCTCTTCGGGCACAACGGTTAATTTCAGTTACGATGCCGGCATTGCCGAAAGCAACACCTCGGCTATTTCAGGCAGTTCCACTACCACCTTTAACAATCTGACCATCAGTGCTTCCAAAACCCTTACCGGACCAGCTTTCACCTTAAATATAACCGGCCACTGGACCAACAACGGTACATATAGCAATAACACAGGAACAGTAGTTTTTAACGGATCTACCGCTCAGGACATTACAGGAACCACTATCTATAATAATCTGACGATAAGCAATACTGCAGGTGTAAATGGAAAAAGCGATTTGACTGTAAATGGAGTGCTGTATCTTGCATCAACAAATCCTTCAGCTACCAAAGGGGGACTGGATATGAACCCTGTTTACGGAGCACTGGACTGGAATTCAGTATATAATGCTGACATTTTAGCAAGCTCCAACACCCTTTACATGGGAGCAAACGCTACTACTACCGGGACCGGAGATGTAACAGGTAGAATTGTGCGCACCACGATCAATGCAGATACAGAGTACACCTTTGGTAATGCAAATACCTCAATTCGTTTTTATGGCGGGGGAACACTGCCTACCCAAATGAAATTTATACCCAGGATAGGAGTGCGGCATGGAAAGAAAAACAATACAGTTCAACGCACCTATCAGATAGTACGTACTGGAGGGAATACACCAACACTTTTTACACTTAAATTAGCATATCAACAAACGGAACTTGACACCCTAACTGAAAGTCGGCTGATTTATTGGGATCATCATATTCCTTATAATGGCACAAGTCCACATGAGCACGGAAAAACAGTTCTTGACACACAAAACAATTGGATTACACTCGCAGGACACGGCATACGATATATAGCTGCAGAAGAATACTTTGGCGAACAAACATATTTAAATGACACCTCTACTCCTCAAAGCCGTGCTAAAATCTGGATGGTAACCGGTAAAGAATCGGCCAGCGATTACATTTGGCTAGGAGCTGCAACAACAAACTTAACAACTACTTCCAACTGGAACGGAGGATTGATCCCCACTACTACCAGTAATGTTGTATTTCCTACAACCTCTAATCGTGATCTATCGTTGAGAGATACAGAAGTAATGTCTGCTAAAACAATTGAAATTCAACCCGGAAGAACAGTTACCGCTGCATCAGGCAGTACGATTGAAGTTTATGGCTCTCAGGCTGATAATCAGGGGACACCTACCTGGGATAACAAGGGGTCTTTTGTGGCACAGGAAAACAGCACTGTTAAATTTAAAACTAAAAAAGCGTCCATTTCCGGCAATGTCGTTTTTCACAATCTGGTTACAGAAGGCGATAGCCTGATTTTACTGGATGGTGCAACAGTTACAGTGAAAGGCACATTAACCACAAGTGGAACCATAATTGGGTCTTTTAATGGTCCTAGTACCTTTATTTACAATGGTGAGAATCAAACGATACATGCCAATGCGAATTCAAAGTTCCATCATTTAACTCTTACGGGCACCGGCACTCAAACGATTCAATCAGATAACCTGGTTGTGAAAGGCGATTTAACCGTCGATGGGACTATTAATGCCCAATC
>JANJXE010000041.1 GCA_024709185.1 Paludibacter sp. | reverse complement strand
GTAGTTCAATTGCTTTATCCAGTGCCTTATAGTAAATCTTCTCACTGTTTACATCATCGAGATAAACTTTTTTAAAAAACCTGAATTTTGTTTCGTGAACAGCTCCAAAAAAGCGGATGGTTTTAAAGCCGGCTTTTGACAAATCCGATAATGCTTTTTGCTGACGCTTTACCACCGGATTAGTGTCATTCAGTTCGTTTCCCTTTACGGCTTCATCCCATAACGACCAAAACAGATCAAATTTATTAAAGCTTATTTCTGCAAAGGGTTTCCCATCCAGATAATATTTTCCTTCCTGAATACTTAGAACATCATTTTTTGAAACTTTTGCAAATAAAGCAGAAGTGTATACTATGCACAGTATGATTAAAATAAATCGAATAAACTTCATTGTTCTGTATTAATTTAAGATTTTCATTTTTGTTGTACCAATTGAAATAAATAAAAGCCCTTTTTCATAAATATCCGGATTTTTTTCTGCGATGACATTTCTCAACATCACTCCCTGTGCATTGAAAATACGGAGAGTTTTACCAATATATTCATCTGGAATAAATAATTTTCCATCGGCAAACCAGCATTTTTTTTCATAGTCTGAATTGTTGACAGTTAAAAATATATTGTGTTTTTGTTTCAATCGTTTATTTGCGTCCAGCACTTTCTGAAACAATACTGGTGTACGTGTTATATCCAGATCCATTCGTTGAGGATCGTTTTGATCCTGAGGTCGATGAGAATCATAACACCACCAATAAATTAATCTGCATCCTGAGTTTACTGCTCTGTCGCAGGCTTCCTGCACATACATCTTTGCAGTATCCGATTCGCCTTCAAATGTAGTGAACCAATCATCACCGGAAAGCCAATACATTTTATCTGTTTTATCCGACTTGGGCAAAGCTCCATATTCTCCGATCATCAGGGGTTTGCCAATCGATTCGCTCAAATTGTTGTACAAGTATTCGTTCAGTTGCAGCGCAGAGCCATCATCATTGAGAATCTGATAATTCGGTGCCTTTTTTAAATAAAAGTGAATATCAATGTTTTCAAAACCAGTATTCTGATAGTACATAGCATACATGCCTTTGTGTTGTGTATAGGTATCTCGTTTCTGCGGCCATGAAGTTTGCGTTTCGGTAAGTTGACTAAGTCCATACGCAGTTTCTCGTAATATTGAACCACCTGATGTCACCATTCGAAGGGTGTCGATACTTTTAATTTTTGCACATACATCTTTATAAAACTGGTTTAATTGGGCTGCAGTTGGTTTTTTTTCTCCATCGGCTGTTACACGTGTACCGGGAAGTATATCACAATCAAGCGTCATCTCATTAGTCACTTCCCAGGCTAATACCCCCTTTCTGTTTTTGTAACGGTGTATCACATATTCAAGATATGCATTCATATCTTTTCGCGATTGAGAATTTGGATTACCAGCAAGATCGCTCAAATGTTCGGATGGCACGACACCTTTATTTACAAAATTATCACACATCAAAGAAATAATAGCTCTGATATTATATTCTTCACAAATGGCAATTGCTTTATCCATTGCAGCATTACACATGCTTAACCTTTTTGATGGGTCGGTATATGCCGGCCACCATTCTGTATGAAATTTTGTTGGATGTACATTCCCGAAAAATCGTATGGTTTTAACACCTGATTCTGCTAATTCGCGGATAGAGCTTCGCTGCTTTATTACCATTGAATTATTGTCGGTTAATGTTCGGCCTTTGTAAAGCTCTTCCCATAATAACCAGTTCAAATCAAACTTATTCCAACCTATTTCTGCAAACGGGGCTCCATCCAAATAGTAAATGCCATTTTGTACGGATAAAACATCATTTTTTGTGAGCGCAAACCCTGTTCCTGATTGAATAATCAGGAGAATTAATAAGTAAATATGCTTCATTAATTGTTAGTATTATTCAATTAATAAAAATCGAAACTTTATGAATAATAAGTGGTTGTGCTGATGCGTTAGCGATTTTTATATAAACGGTATCTTCACTATGAACTGTTGATGGAAGGGTTAACTCAAATTGTCCCATTTTCTTTTCATCCTTTACTAATTGATTTCTTTCTTTAATAACCGATTCTGAAATTAAAGAATACTTCTTTCCGTCGTTACTTCGATAAATTCCTGCAAAAGCATAAGGTGCATTGGATGAACAGAGTAATTTAAACGAAGTACATGACGGAAGTTTGAAAATTACAGAACCAGTATTTGAATAATCATTTATCCCCGGACTTCCATCTGATTTGAAAGAAGTTGGCAGAAAAATTCCACCCGTGATTGGAGATTGGGTGCTTAATGCTGATCCGGCAAAATTTAATGCGTACCAGGTTGCATGGTTTTTATTTTTCTGCACTTCAGGGTGAACCAGGAAAATTGATTTATCATTTAATACATTTCTGATATAAGCATTGTTTTCAGTATTGAATGAGAACCAGCTTTCTGAATCCGTTTTATCCCTGAAATAAGATTGATGTTGTGAAAGTGAGTTTAAACTTATTAAAAGTGCAGTTGCAATAATTAATGTGTCTTTCATTGGAAGTTTATTAAAAATGTAATGATTCTGTAAGGTGTTCACTGTATAAAATGCAGTCGACAGGATTATTAAGTAATGTTTAAATGCATTTTATACAGTGGATTTCTTGTAAAAGCTATTTTAGAGCACAACTTTATATATGTCGGCGTTAATACATACAAAATAAATGCCTTTCTCTGGCATTTTCATCTCATTTGAGCTTGCTTCAAAATATTTGATCTGAATACCGTTTGCTGAAATTACACGTACTTTCTGTCCGATAGCAGAAGAGGGAAGTTGAATATTCATACCAACCACCTTTAATCCTTCCATTTTGTTGTTGTAGATTCCTGAAGCAGTTGTAAAAGAAGATTCGTAGCAACCTATATCTACTGTTGCTCCCTGTATGCGATTGTTGTTAGCCAAATCAACAGTAGTACTTACATATGCATTATTTCCTGCATTGATACAAGTCGATCCTGATGCAAGAGTAAAATCAGCACTTTCAATTGTTGAAAGAAGTTTGTCAGTTCCATTGGCTGCGCCCTGAAATCCTGTGGCTGCAACAAATGGAGAAGAAGATAATAAAATATTGTTAGTTAATGTGCCATCAGTAGCAGCAAGATCCCAGGCGTTGTTGACTAACTCTTTAGAGGTTCCATTACCAAAGCTTTTTGCCAACGTAGTGCCGTTGTAATTGTTACAAATAATGGAATTATATACCTTATATACTACTCCGCCCGTAATTGCTGCTGTAGTTGCAGTAGTTGTGTTGTAATTGTTTGCAATGGTAGTATTTCTGATTTCTGTATTCGGTACCGCAATACTTATCGCCTGAGGTGCTGTGCCCGATTCGTTATTAATAATCAAGCAGTTTTCAATGATAACATTTTTAGTTGCTCCGGAAACATTTGTAATGGCAAGTGCACCTGAACCGGCTACGCATTTATTATTTCGAATAATACAATTGCGTAGCGTGGTGCCGTTTGTAATTGCTCCACAACCGTTTCCACCTGAGGCTGGTCGTCCTCCCTGCAGAATCAGTCCATCAAGCAATACATCCTTTTCGGCATTTGACCAGATCACCATTGCTGCTCCGGTTTGATTAAGAATAGTTTGATTAGCTACCCAGTTTCGTTCCGACAAGGCTGTTTCAGTTCCGGCAAAACCGCCGTAAATGGTAATCTGAACGTTTAGCTGGAATGATGATGTTAAATCATAGGTGCCTGCCTTCATCCATATCTGGTTTTCGACAGGTGTTGCCAGTCCGTTATAGAAACTGGCTAATGAACGACCTCTGGCCAGTGAAACCGCATTTTCCCAGCTTAATCCATTTACGGTAGTCTCTGAGGATCCGGTTGGTGAAACATGAATTATTACAGGTTCTGAGTAGGCGCACAGCGTTATTGCAACAATTGCAAAAAGTAACGTGATTTTTCTCATGATAGTAGAATTTTTAAAAGTTATTATTGTATTTTTTTTGAGTTAACTAATTTCTGTTTTAAGGATTGATGTCTTATGCTCTTCGAATTTTAGTTGCGAAAATTCATCTGGTCCGAAGGGCGGTGTTGATTGTAATGCCAGGGATATTTCATTGTCAAGTTGTGTGACAGAAATAACCGGAGTGAGATATTTTCTTTTATGTGTCATAATGGTTTTTCTTAAGCTTAAAAATTTATTGTACGATGATTTTTGAAGATAGCATTTTTCCTTCAGAACTTAAAGATACAAAATATATCCCTCCCGGAAGTATTGTTCTGACAGTTGTTCTTGATGCCCTTGTTATGTTATCGATTATTTTTTGTCCCGTTTGATTGAAAATTACATAGTTAGAATCTTCAGGAGCTATTATATTGATCAGGTTATCGTGACCTACAAATACCTGTAAATTTGACGTTGCCGGGACTTCAATTGCTGTTGTGCCACTTTTTGACTTGAAAACTAAACTAAAACGGTTGGAATAGGTTCCGGATTCTGAACTGAACTGATAGGCCTGTCCTCCTGTTAAATCAAATTCCACATTAGTCTGGTTATCTTTTAGTTTTAATTGAAGGCCTGGATCGGGATTGAGAATTTCCGTTGCTGAAACAGAAAAGTTATTTCCACGTTCAGCTACAAACCCCAAAGGTAGTTCTGTTCCATCAGAAAGGTCGTTTAATGCGTTGATGGCCAGCTTCTCATTTCCTGCCACTGTGTAAATCTCTGGCTGTCCTGAACCGCTATTGAGAAATTTGGGAGCATCGTAACTGTCGAATGAATTGGATGCGTCCGGGCTAACATATATCACTACCTCGTTAGAGCCGACTCCATTGGTAACGGTTAACCGAACAAACATCCCATCATTTTCAGATTTTCCGGGTGATTTAAATGCATTAGTACCTCCTGTATTGTGTGAACGCATTGTATTTCTGAAAGTTAATGTGCCACCATTACTTTTAACCCAAAATGCCTGCATGGGAGGTATCAGATTGCTTACCGTAGAAGGGGTCGGAATTCCTGCAGCATTAACTGTGGCAAACACATAAACCGAACCTTCATAGTTCCATACCACTTCATTGTCTGTAATCCCTGTCCCGCCACCAGTAGGTCCACCCGTTGAAGCCGATAGACCGGCAGTGGTTGCTTTATAGAAGCGTGTACCATTGTAAACAACATCGTCAATATTATATGTTGTGTTGGGCATCCATGCATTTTTACTGTTGTAATTCACAGTGCGATACCACATGGTTCCGGTTGGCATATTCGCAGCCGAATTGCCAGCATTCACTAATTGCCAACTCAGGTAGGAAGGGTAGGGATTGCCAACCAGGTTAAAACCATTCCCCTTTCCTGAATTGTAGGTTAAGGTTACCGGTATATCTCCCGAGTTGGTTGTGCCTGTATGTGATACAGTAGTTGACGAACCAGTTTGAAGTATGTATCCTTTACCCTGTGTAATTGGACTGCCTGAGGCAAATGGTTTCCAAAAGGCCGAAGCCCCCTGTACACTCATATCCTCATTCAATCCCGTTTCATCGTAGCCAAAACAGGTTGATCCGTTTGGCACTGTAGCTGTAGATACGGCCGGGGTATAATACCAGTTTCGTGCCGTTGATAAATATTGTTGAACAGTGGCAACTATTGTCGGTGTTTCGTAGTTATCCATTAAAGTAGCAGTCGCGTTAGCATCACTTTCAAGT
>JANJXE010000038.1 GCA_024709185.1 Paludibacter sp. | reverse complement strand
AACAGTAAGTGTTCGATTCTAAGATTCATTCATTAATTAATAAAAATACGGGAAAGCAAACTCAAGCTGCTTCCCGTATTTTTTTAGTACATCAAATGAAATAGTTAGCCTTTAATCATTGTAAGCAGCATTTTCATTCTAATATTCGCCTTTACTGCATGTGGAATGTTAGCAGGCATTAAAATACTTTCACCGGTTTGCACCCGATGGGAAACACCATCAATGATAATTTCTGCTTCTCCATCGAAGATTTGAACCAATGCATCGAAAGGAGCAATATGTTCACTTAACGATTCACCTTCATCAAAAGAAAACATTGTTATGTTCCCTTTGTCGTTACGCAATAAAATTTTACTTACAATTGAACCTTCTGCGTATGCAACACTGTTATTAAAACTAAAAGTTTCTCCTCTGGGAAACCCCTTTTTCTCATTTTCCGGAGAATATTGAAATATTGCCATATTGTATAGAATTATAATTTCCGGCAAATATAGATAAACACAAACAATTAGATTGTAACAATTGTTACAGGTACGTAAACTTTTTTATTGAAACACGCTTTTTTTGTATTTTTACATCTTAATTATGCTGCATGAAGAAAAGAGAATTAGACTCCTGTCCTATTTGTCATAATTTAAATATCGATGACGAAGAATCCTTTTTGGATGATTTAAAATGTGCTTTCAGGTATTATGAAAAAAATGATACAATCGTTTTACAAGGCCAGCTATGCGATGCGTTATATGTATTAACGATTGGAAAAGTGCGTGCTGAAACAGTTTCAGAAAATGGAGCTATTATAAATGTTGAAACAGTAGATGCCCCACGCCCGTTAGCTCCGGCTTTTTTGTTCTCGGATAATAATCGTTTTCCGGTTAATATAATTGCCCTAGAGGATGTTGAGGTAATCGTTATACCCAAAAGTGAAATTGTACGACTAATGATGACTAATCCCGATTTCATGCAAAATTACCTGGCACATAATGCAAATCGCACACAATTTCTAACAAGTCGACTTCAGCTTTTATCGATTAAAACGATTAAAGGAAAACTGGCACATTACCTACTCGAAATGGCAAGAAATACTGATCAGCCCTTTATTGTTGATAAAAATCAAAGTGAACTGGCTGAATTATTCAGTGTTGCGCGGCCTTCTCTGGCGCGCAGTTTATCAGAAATGGTGCAGGATGGTATTATTCAGATACATCGTCGTGAGTTCAGAATACTTGACATAAACAAGATGAAAAATTTAATCGTATGACTTTACTACTCATTAACGAACTATCTCTTCCACTGCAACACCCTGTACTAAAATTCATGGTGATTTTGGTGATTATCCTGTTTGCTCCCATTTTGTTTAACAAAATAAAGATTCCTCATATTTTAGGTTTAATAATTGCCGGAGCAATTATAGGTCCCTTTGGAATCAATTTACTTGAGCGCGACGGTAGCATTATTTTATCCGGTACAGCTGGGTTACTGTATATAATGTTTCTTGCAGGACTTGAAATTGACATGGGTGATTTAAAGAAAAACAGTAAAAAAAGTATTGTTTTCGGGTTATTGACTTTTGCTATACCTATGCTTCTTGGAATTTTTGCAGGTGTATTTCTTATGGACTTCACCATGCCTACTTCCATCTTAATTGGAAGTATGTTTGCTTCTCATACACTTATTACTTATCCAGTTGTAACGAAACTTGATGTTGTAAAAAACCGTGCAGTTGTTATAACTGTAGGTGGCACAATCATCACAGTTACACTTGGCTTACTTGTGCTGGCAGTAATCATTGGAATGCAGTCAGGCGAGGTAAATGCCCACTTTTGGACTCGTTTGTCGGTCTCCATTTTAATTTTTAGTGCAATTGTGCTTTTGCTATTCCCAATTGTAGGGCGTTGGTTTTTCAAGAAGTTCTCCGATAGTGTTTCTCAATACATTTTTGTTTTAGTGATGGTATTTCTCGGGGCTGTGTTGGCACAGGCAGCTGGCATTGAATCGATTATTGGTGCCTTCCTTGCAGGATTATCACTCAATCGACTTATTCCTGTGACATCTCCACTAATGAACCGGATATCCTTCGTTGGAAATGCTATATTTATTCCTTTTTTTCTGATTAGCGTGGGGATGCTGGTTGATTACCGTGCATTTTTCACTGATTTACATACCTTGTATGTCGCTGCAATCTTATCAATAACTGCTACTTTTTCTAAATATATTCCTGCCATACTAACTCGTCGATTGTACAAGTTCACTCCCGATGAAGGCAGCCTTATGTTTGGATTGAGCAATGCACAGGCAGCAGCCACGCTCGCAGCAGTACTTGTTGGATACAATGTTATTACCGGCTATACACCCGATGGTAGTCCGATTCGATTGCTCAATGAGAGTGTACTTAATGGAACGATTATTATGATATTGATTACCTGCACGATAGCTTCTATAGTCACTCAAAAGGCTGCATTGAATATCTCTTTAGCTGAGACAGCCAATCCTGAACCTCAGGATAGAGATTCCAGCGAGCAGATTTTGATTCCGGTTAAATATTCTGAAACTATTGATGAGCTGATTAATTTAAGTTCTTTATTGAAGTCGAAAAGCAATCTTGATGGTTTATACGCACTGAATGTAATAAACAATAGTACTTCAAACGAGAATGACCTTAAAAGAGCCCATGAGCTTCTCGACAAAGCTGTAAAATCGGCTTCATCAGTTGATATTCGATTAAATAAACTATTGCGTTACGATGTGAATGTGATAAATGCAATCACCAGCGTTGTTCGAGAACAAAACATTTCCGATCTGGTGGTATCCCTCCATACTAAAAAGGGAATTACCGATTCTTTTCTAGGTAAACTAACTGAAGGAGTTCTTACAAGGAACAACGTTACCACTTTTGTTTATAAGGCATCACAGCCCATTTCAACAATCAAAAGACACATATTGGTCATACCAAGGAATGCAGAGCTCGAAATAGGTTTTCCTTTCTGGTTATTAAAAGTATGGAATATCGCCCGCAATTCCGGTGCAATTCTTGAAATTTATGGACAGGAAAAGAATTTGACCTTAATTAAGGAAGTTCTTGCCAAACATCCTGTAGAAGCACAATTCAGGTATTTTGATGATTGGGATGATTTTCTGATTCTGTCGCGTGAAATCAGAGATGATGATAACCTTATAATTGTAATGGCCCGTGAAAAATCATTGTCATATCACACCAGTATGGAGCGGATTCCGCATTACCTTCGAAAATACTTTGAGAATCAAAGTTTTATATTGATTTTTCCCATGCAGACGGGAGTAATTTCCGATATGAATGATACATTTACAAATCCGTCAATGCTGGAACCAATTGGTAAATTTGACGAAATGGGTAAAACTATCTCACGTATTTTCAAAAGAAAATAAAGTATCAGTCTTGTAAGAATGTCTTTACATAAAAATCAGAGGTAACGTATTAATGAAGCCATCGATTGAGTTCATTTAATTTAAAGCGGCCTTCATAAATTGCCTTTCCGGTGATAACAGCAGGTACCGCATTAGTTTCCAGCGTTTCAATATCCCTAATTGAGCTTACGCCACCGCTGGCAATTAGGTATAAATTGGGATAACTTGTTAAAATCTTCGTGTATAAATCGATGGAAGTTCCCTGAAGCATGCCATCCTTGCTGATATCTGTGCAAATAACTTTGGTAATGCCTTTGTTGATGTAGTCTCCGATAAATTGTAACAAATCAATTTCTGTCGTTTCAATCCATCCCGATACCGCAATTTTTTCATTTTTTACATCGGCACCCAAAATAATTTTATCAGCACCAAATTGTTCTATCCATGAATAAAAAATTTCCGGGGATTTTACGGCAACACTACCACCAGTAACCATTTGTGCTCCTGACTCAAAGGCAATTCGCAGGTCTTCGTCCGATTTTAGTCCACCTCCAAAATCAATTATCAAATTAGTGGAAGAGGCAATTCGTTCAAGTACTTTAAAATTTACAATATGATGCGCTTTAGCTCCGTCAAGGTCGACCAGATGTAGACGACGGATACCTGCATCTTCAAACATTTTTGCAACTTCAACAGGATTTTCGTTGTAAACTGTTTTTTGGTGATAGTCGCCCTGTGATAAGCGAACACATTTTCCATCAATTATATCTATAGCTGGGATAATTTCAATCATTATGTATAAAAATTTTGATGCTGCAAAGTTAGCTATAAAAATTCTTAGTATTAACATACATCAAGTACTTCTAAAGGATTTTTTTGATTTAAAAATAGTACTTTTGCGAGCATTTTAATTCGTAATAATGGTAAATAAGCTAGTACTTGTTATTCTTTTTGTATTTTCATTTGTTGAAGTGAATGCATCTCCTCGTAAGAGAGAGATGCGTGGAGTGTGGATTGCAACCGTTGCTAATATTGATTGGCCTACCCGACGGAATGTAACTTCAGAGGTTCAGAAAGAAGAACTTCGAATCATGCTCGACAGCTTAGCCAGCTTACGGATTAATACGGTTATTTTTCAGGCCCGACCCACAGCTGATGCATTTTACCATTCGATACATGAACCATGGTCGATGTATTTAACCGGTAAACAAGGACGTAAACCTGTTCCCTACTTCGATCCACTTCAATTTCTAACAGAAGAGGCACACAAACGTTTTATGGAAGTCCATGTTTGGTTAAATCCATATCGATTGTTGAATGGTGATGGAATTTCGGCACTGGATAAATCACATTTATACTTCCAAAAACCTCATTTATTTGTACACTATGGCGGAAAATTTTATTTCAATCCGGGGCTTGATGAAACCAGAAAATATTTGATTACTATAGTTCGCGACATAGTGGAACGTTACGACATTGATGCAATCCACTTCGATGACTATTTTTATCCTTACCCGGAGCAGGGTAAAGATTTCCCCGACTTTGAAACCTATCGGACTTTCCCACGTGGGTTTTCCAATAAAGCTGATTGGCGGCGCAACAATGTAGACATGGTGATAAAAGAGCTACGACAAACTATTCAGGCTATTAAACCATGGGTAGAATTTGGCATTTCTCCTTTCGGTGTTTGGCGAAATATTGCAAATGACCCCAAGGGCTCAGCAACACGGGCAGGTATTCAAAACTACGATGACCTGTATGCTGACATATTAAAATGGCTGGAGGAAGGAACTATTGACTATGTTGCACCACAGCTTTACTGGGAAATTGGAAAAAAAACAGCCGATTACGAAGTGTTGGTAAACTGGTGGAGTAAACATGCCAATAATAAAAACGTTTACATTGGATTATATGCTTCAGGTTTGTCCCTACGAAAGGAACAAGCCTGGAAACGTCCCAATGAACTGGCTCGGCAGTTACGTTTAAATACCAGTTTCCCGCAGGTAGATGGCGTATTTTATTACAGCGCTAAACCTTTTTTGCGCAATCATCAGGGTCTACTCGATAGTTTAAAAACTCAGTTTTATATTTATCCTGCATTACCACCTGTAAATAGAAATATCAATCGAAAACCTGCAATTCAACCTGAGAATATTAGAATTTTAAAAGATGGTAACGAAGCTGTGCTAACCTGGGATAAGGTGGTGGCAAACGGTGGAGATGAAGTAGCCTACTATATTGTATATGGCTTTAAGGGGAAAAAAGCCGGGGATATAAACAATCCGGCAAATATCATCACCCTCACAAAATCGAATCTTGTATCATTAAATCATTTTAAGCTATCAAAAGGTTACAATAGCTTTGTGGTAACAGCGCTCAATCGGTACAAGGAAGAAAGTCAACCCAGGTATGCTGTGACCAGAAAATTCTAAAAAAAAGGTGTTTCTTTATTACGAAACACCTTTTAATTGAATTAGATATTGATATGTAAATCAGCATTCTGAGCTGCTTCGATATACTGGAAAATCCCACTAAAATCGTCAACTACATCAATAAACTGACTTTTCTCCACTCCATCCCACATTTTTCCAGCCAGTGAGCAAATGAAGAATTTACAACTTGTAAATTCCTTTACCTGACGAAACGATTCAGCCCAGTGGGGTACATCCAGTTCCTTCATCTTAGCCAACATCTGGTCTTTTAAATGGGGATACTCAACGAATGAATCATTTAGTTGCTCGTTTTCTTTTAGAAAAGCACGGGCTGCCGTGAGCAGTATATATACTTCAATATCCATGTCATCGGCTGCAGCTCCACTTAGCATCACTCCCAGCCCAACTAATTTATCAATACTTCCAGATGATAAACCTACTACTAATTTTGCCATATTTTTTTAAACTGAAATTAATTTTACTTCAACCTCCACATCCGCCCGATGGTGCTTTTACTGCTTTTTTTACAGTACCTCGTTCTGGATTGTGCTCTATCAGTTCTGGAAATTCTTGTTGCCACTTGTCGAATCCACCTTCAATTACTTTTACACAACTGTATTTTAAGGAGGGTAAAACAGAGGCGGCTAACACTGAACGGTTTCCATTATCACAATATATATAAAGCGGTACTCGTTTTGAAGGGGCCTGATTAGCGATTTCATCTTCAAGAATACCCCTTGGAACAGACTGTGCTCCCTGAATGCATGAAAGATTAAACTCTTCACTTTCTCTGCAATCTATAAGGTAAAACTTGTCACCCGACTTTAAAATATTTCTAAAATCAGATACAGTTATAAAATCAACATTTTCTTTTACCGCTTCTACCAAATCGGTACCTGTTTCGTATGCTTTCTGCTGTGTATTACCGCAAGAAGCAAACAATACAATTATGGCAGTCAGAATTATAAAATTATAGTGCATATTTTACAAATTACTAAGTTAATGATTCCAATCTACCCAGGCTCCTTCGTACACCTTTACGTTAGGATAGTTTAAAAGTGACTTCATCACAAAGTAGGTAAAACCGGCAGTAACACCTGTTTTGCAATATATAATTACTTCCTTATCCTTTGGAACAGAGGCAAACAATTTAGTCAATTCGGATGCGGATTTGAGTTTGGAACCCTGAAGCATATCGTCGCCTGGAATATTTAATGCATTACCAATTTTTCCGGCAGCATAATCTTCCTTTTTACGTGAATCGACAAGAACCGCTGTATTCATCTTTGCTTTCACATAGGCCTTATCCACATTGATTGCCGCATTTACAGAATGTGAGAACGAAGTTGCTGCCAGTTTTTTAGGATTCTTAGTGATGGGTTTACGAGCAGCAAACCAGGCATCCATTTGTCCGTTTAGCATACTAACATCAGAGGCTCCCAGATATTTCAGTATCCAGTAAACACGACCGGCACTTACACCCGTTTTACAGTAAACAATAATCTTACTATCGCGGGCCACCCCGTGACTACCCAGTATTTTAGCCAGTTCAGAAGCTGGTTTAAGAGTTCCTTCAACCGGAGTTGTATTACACAAAGTGGAAGCATCGATATTGATAGAACCATCAATATGAGTTTTCATGTAATCACCGGATGGACGCGCATCAATCACTACCACCTTAGGATCTTTAATGATTTTCACCAATTCTTCAACACTAATGAGCTGAGCGTGTACTGTAAAAACAGTTGACACCAGCACTATTAAAATTAAAATCTTCTTCATCGTATTTAGTATTTAAAATTTTGCCTGTAACTGAACCATAATCATATCGTTCAAATTACCAGCCGACTCAGCAACATTAACATAATTGATTTGGATTCTGGAGTAATCGTTCACGTAGTAATTTAAACCTAGTGTTGTATAATTAGTACGTTTGCCGGCAACCGCCAAATCAGAATTATAGGTATCAAATTTCAAAACCGGTTCGAGGTTCCAGGGAGTCATATAGGATGCGATAACTACAAAACCATCTTTTGTGTAAGAACCTTTCGGCTTAGAATCAAATCCAACAATACCACCACAACCACCATAAATCGGGACATTAGTTAATGAATGCAGCTTATCAATACCTCTGATGTATTCACCCTGAAGGAAGAAATCACCCAACTTGTACTGAAGCTCTCCACCAAAGCGATAAATATCGTTCAAAGGTTCGCTGGGATTTGTAGGATTAATTTTACCCACATTAAAACTTCCACCAACTGTAAGTCCTTCAATAGGATGAATCAACAGACGACCAAGAATATTCTTATTTTGATTGTCATCCTCAACATTCATTCCGGAACCATTCATTAAACCCAGACTGTATTGAAGAAAAGTAGTATCATTACCACCACTGATCATTACACCCAGGTCACGCTGTGGACCAGCCAGTTGATTCACCACTTCCGAACGATTTATTGTATAAAGCCCCGAACAGGACGTATTTTGTTCCATGCTGAAAGGTGATTTAAACTGACCCAATGATAGTTTTGCCCACTGACTAAAACGGGTATACGATACATAAGCATCTAAAAGATGCACGTTTTTTTGCGCAGTTTTGAAACTACTAAACTCAGCTACAAAATAGTAATCGATATCGTATGGAATTGAACCCATCACACCTAATCGAGCTCTGTTAAATGTGAAACTGTTGGTATTAAGGCTATTACCATTACCATCAGTGCCATTCAGGTTAAAGTTGTACTGAGGCTGGATAAATCCGGAAACACCGATTAAATCACCTCCACCACCCATACATCCCTGAGCCTTAGCCTGATGAACTACTAATGCAGTTACCAACATTACAATATAAATCTTGATTTTTCTCATTTCGGTTAGTCGTTTTTTAGTTAGTTGAAAGCGGATAGCTGCCTGAATTTGTGGCTGCCCATTTATTTGCTTTTAATGTAGAATTTACTAAAGCATTAGCCCCAAACCCGATACTTTTTGCATTTTCATATCCCAACACAGTTAGATAAGCTGTTACCAGGGCTGAAGTTTGACCAGTCCAGCAATAGGTAATTATTGTCTGATTAGGATTAAGTTTTTTGAATCCATCTGCTGCTAGTGTCAACTCCTCATTTATACGATATGCACCTTTGATATGACCATGGTCGGTAACATTCTGTGCTGTCCAGTAATTATTAATAAAATAATTGGTTGGAGTAGTTAATACATCATTAGCACTTACCGACATAGCCCCATAGCCTTTAGCCAGCATAATAGCCACGCGTTCTTTAAGAATACCTGCACCAGTTGTATCAACAGCCTCAAAAGTTGGAAGTGCAAAATTCACTGAAGGTACAATCGCATTCGTAGTAGACCAGTTGGCATGATTAAGTGCACGATCTGAGATGTTTGGTGTCCAACGATCAAGAGTTGTATTCCAGGAGCTCATGCCCCATTTTAGAATTTTTGAAGTTGGATATCCACTCAGACGTAAAGCTACATTTCCCAATGCAGCTGTCTGACCAGTATAACATGCTACAACAATTTGTTTAGAACCAGCATTTTTTGCAGTTTCCAGAATATTGGGAAGTGTACTGTTTACAGCACCCTGAATACGTCCGGCAGCAAAATCAGCAGCCGAACGAAGATCGATAATAAAGAAATTTGCCGGAGCTGCAGCCACGTCTTTTGCATCAATTGTCCACTGTGTAGTCATGTTATTCAGATCCAGATTATTCGCTTTCATATAATCTGTCATTTTTTTGTAGTAATCAACTTTAGTTTCTTCTACAGGTTCAATACATGAACTAAAACTGAAAGAAGCAATTACTGCTACGAAAAGCAAGCGATACAGAAATGTAGTTTTCATTTTATTAAATTTTAAAAAGTGTTTATAGTATAATATTTGATATCAAAAAACAAATTAACCACCGCATCCCGCACCAGGAGTTACTGGTTTTGCATTGGGATCCTGATTGGGATTAAAGGATTTATACCCACCCTCCAGATTGAATACTTTGTTGTATCCCAGCTTTTTAAGAGTCTGAGCCGCTAGAATTCCAAGATCACCATTTTCACTGTACACAATGATTTCTGAATCTTTTTCAGGAGGATAAATATATTGCTCTGCCCAAAAACCTTCATCATCGATTTTAAATTCGAGAACTCCTCTTGAAATAAGAACCGATCCCGGAATATTTCCCGTATAATATTCAGAAGGTTGACGGACATCAATCAGGTAATAGTCACCACCAGCATCTAATTTGGATTTTAAATCATCGACTGATAGTTGAATTGTATTTTTCTTACAATCTGCAGCAATTTCAGAACCATTCTCATAAATTCCCTGACAGGATGATGTAATACCCGTTAAGATAGTTATTGAAATTACTTTAATTAATTTCTTCATATGCGTATTTGTATTTAAAATGCACTAAATTTTCCGGTACGTTCATTCCATTTTACAAACCAGTACCAGGCCCCCAGAAGCACTACGATTAATAAAAATGCACCATCATATCCAAGATAATCCGGTAAATAATTTCTGAATTTAGCACTTTGAGGTAAAATTCCATCAATTAGCGGTACCAGGAAACGGTTGGAAAAAGGCATAAAAAGAACCATTGCAAGTGCCGAGAACCAAAGTTTTACCTGGCCTTCGCCTACACGCCACAATGTACCCACAGCACAACCCCCGGCAACCGTCATTCCCAAACCAAAAATAAAACCACCAATTCCGGCTTTTGCCCAAAAATGAGGAAATACCCAGGTTAATTCACGTGCACGCATGCCAGATTCTCCCATTGCACCAATGCCAAAGTATTTTATTACAGTAAATCCTATAAGACTAATTATTAATCCGGCAATAACTCCCACTGAACCCTGTGATTCACCACTCATGAACGGATCACGAAAAGATTTCACAATGCAAAAACGTGAACGTTGAGAGATAAGGCCCATCAACCCGGCAATTACAATAAACCATGTCATTACTGGATTTGTTTTTAAATGGCTATATGCAATAATAATAATTGCAACCAATACCATGAGTCCCAGATAAATCTGCCATTGACCTTTGTTTGGCTCAGCTGCAAGCCAGGTATAGCTTTTACCTGAACTCCATCCCGGCCTGTTTTCCATCTCCCAAATAAGGTATTTCAGAGCCAGAATAACACCAATAAACATACCTGCTGTGAAAATAAGTGCTCCACCCGAAAGTGCTGGTACACCACTAAAGAAAGACCCTATTGAACAACCGATGCCAACAGTGGCACCTACCGCCATTAACGTTCCTCCGATGAAACCTTTTATCATTTCTCCTTTTGGCGGAAACCTCAATGCAAATTCCTTTGAGAATAAAGCTCCGGAAAATGAGCCAAGTACAATTAAAATTACCAGCATTCCATAGTTATTCTCGTTGATTGCAGTTATACCAGATGCATCGAACACCCCCACAAGACCATATAAATTATCTCCAACATTTGTTAAACCTCCACTGGCACCCCATGGACTTTTTATTGCAAAGAGCAACACATTTAGCATTCCCAGGATAATACCTCCCACCCATACCGGCCAGTGTTTGCCAAAAAAAGTAGTAAAAAGGTCCACCAACGGATTTTTTTCTCCTGATGACATGATAGCACCTCCTATATTTTTTTAATCAACATTCGGTTTACACCACCTTCTAAATCGGAAATTTCAAGGCATTCGTTTCCGGTTTTAGTGCACCAACTGGGTAAATCTGTTTTTGTTCCGGGATCGGTTCCAAATACTTCGAGTACTTCACCCGGTTTTAATTCTTTCATTGCTTTGGCAATTTTCATCATTGGCATGGGACACGAAAGGCCCTTACAATCTAAGGTCATTTTTACTTCCATAATATTAAAAAATTTAAAGTTTTATACCCGGCAAAGATTGTGATATTTTGCACACTGACAATGCAAAAGTGCGTGACATAATACAAATTATGCTTATATTTGCATCAGTGATGAACATGATACAGATCAATAAATATTCAGTTTGTAATCATGAATTATTTCCTTAATACAAATATCCAATGAAAAAAGAACATACTGTAAACAGTTGTACACTAAATACTGCGGTTGAAAATTGCTTTCAAACACTCAATGACGAAGAGTATCAATTATTGGAAAATAACCTGGTTGTAGTTAATTACAAAAAGGGAGAAATTCTATGTAAACAAGGTACCCTGGCATCGCACATTATGTATATATGTAGCGGTCTTGTAAAGATTTATATGGAAAAAGATTCCGGAAGTCTTATTCTGAAAGTACTTCCTGCAGGAAATTTAATTGGTCTTACAGCTTTACTCGACAATAACAATGTTTTCAGGTATTCGGCTTATGCCTATCAGGATTGTAAAATCAGGTTGATTGACA
>JANJXE010000103.1 GCA_024709185.1 Paludibacter sp. | reverse complement strand
CAGCAACTACCGGGCCCGCCAGACACCCTCGTCCGGCTTCATCGCATCCACATTCCAGCAGATTAGTTGTAAAGCGAGGTTTGAGCATTTTCTGTTTTTTGTTCGGTCAGTTCATCCCAGAGTTTAGGTGCAAGCTCCTTTACAGGTTCGTACAAAACCGAATTCTCACGACTTTCGGCTTCAATAATGGGAAATCGATGTTCGAGGCTTTGAAGTAGAGTAAAAATAATACTGTAGATTAATGCAATTTTTATGGCGCCGAAAACACCTCCAATCATCGAGTTTATGAATCCGAGTGAAAGTGCCTGTACCAATCCCTGAATCATCCTTCCTGCAAGAGTAAGTACGATGGCAATAACGCCAAAAACCACAATAAAGCCCAATGGCTGAGCTCCCCGCGGACTAATATCCAGCCACTGGACCAAAAGCTCAGAGGTTAACGGGGCAAGCAATCGTGACAGGTAAATTCCAAGAATTACAATGGCCAGGCCGATGATCTCTTTAATCAGTCCCTTGAATAAACCGATAATGAAACCGATCACTATTGGAAATAGAATTATGTAGTCGAGTGTATTCATATGGTTTGCAAATATACACATTTTTGTATTTGTGGCACAACATTTGAAAAAGGGAAACTCGTGCACTTTTTTGAAAAATCAATTAGCAATTTTTAAAACAACCCGTCATGAAACGATATTTAGCAATCCTGTTAGTAACAGCTTTCGCAGCTGGTTCTACTCAACACTCATCAGCACAGCTTTCAGTAAATGTTCGCTACAATTACCACGAATATCTCGACTTACAAGCTGTAGCAACCGCGTTCTCACAATCACGCACTATTTCTGATTTCGAATACATCCTCAACGACAACCGTAACCGCATTTCCAATCTGGATTTAAACAACGATGGGTATATCGATTACTTGAGAATTGAACAATATTCGGAGTACGATGAACATGTAATAGAAGTACAAGCGGTACTTGGAAGAAATTATTATCAGACCGTGGCAACTCTCTATATCTGGCGCGATCGATACAATAACGAACAGATACAGATTGTAGGTCATGAATCCATCTACGGCAGCAATTATATCATCGAACCTGTATTCCGTCGCAGACCTGCTGTGATTCGCTGGTTGTGGGATTTCCGCTCTCCCCGTTATGTGTCGCCTTATTACTGGGGATATTATCCACGCCATTACAGAGTTCGCCACATTATAGCTCTTCCTTCCTATCATCATCATATCCACCGGTATATAGATACACGGCACCACTACAATCGAATTGAACACAATAACCGGCCTGTACGACGTGATAACCGCGGGAATGTTTACAGAGGGAACGAAAACCGAAGCAATTCCAACAACAGCGGGTACCAGGAAAATAACAGAAAACACGATCAACGACCGTCAGTGGATAACCGTAACGACAGAAAACCTGAAGTTATACAACGCAACGACCGTCAACAGGAAACCCGCCAGCGAATTGAACCCCGCCAGAATGAAGATCAAAAACGGGAAGTAAATCGCAGGGATACAGAAAGAAAACCGGAGATTAAAAGTGAACGTGTACGGGATACCCGGCCAGAACCTTCAAAAAGCACACCAGCACCTGCCCGGTCCAACGAGAGTTCATCCCGAAGAAGTACCGAAAGCAAGTCGGAGAATAGTTCAGGAAGAAGATAGGTAAAAAGGAATTTGTTTAGTTAACACCGTGGGCTTTGTGCTCACGGTTTTTTTTTGTGATACTCAGCGAGGTATTCCTGCTCGGTCTGACCGGGAGTTGGAATGAACCGGGCTTTGTGCAGGCAGTTCAGTGCAGCCAAATCCATAATAGTACTGTAGCCCGACCGACAGATGATTTCGCTGGCACCCAGTAGTAATGCTGCCAGTTCGTGGTAGGTTAAGTGGTTGTGGAAGGTAATGTTTTTATTTTCAGGAATGTTTTTTTGACCCGGGAGACCCCTTACCATTACCACAGGTTGTTCAAATTCTTCGAGCCTGGCAAGTAATTCATTTTCGAATAGGTGTCGCTGTGGCTCTGGTCCCGAAACCAGTAAGAGGGTTCCGATGGATTGTTTTTCAGGAACAAGTCCCCGGAACCTACTCAGCGGACCAATGAAACATGCATTTGATGGAAGGGGATACAAGTGAGAAAGTGCCCCGCTTAAATTTGGTTTAATTTCGAAGTCAGGAATCCAGCATTCATCGTATTGATTGATAATGAGGCGGTGCAGAAGCCAGCCCAGTGGTTCAATCCATCGTAAAAGAAGCGGCATTCGTATGAGTAGCTGATGGGTAATATACACCGAATGTACCTTTGTATTCCACAAACCAAATCGGTTATCAGATAGTACGATATCCAGTTGTTCATGTTGTAGAAGTTCATTTAACCAACGATGTTCGCGGACTATACTCTTTATTATCCCGGGTAGGTTGCGGAGCATGGCAAAAACCTGTGTTTTACCCGGACTGTATTGAATTGAATAAGCAGGAAATTCCAGCATCCGAAGCTCCGGGAACTGACTTCTTAAAAGTTGTGCAGGTGCACCTTCTGCAAGAAGCAGTACCTCATGACCCTCGTTACGGTAATCCTGAATGAGGGGGATGCATCGTGTTGCATGACCAAGTCCCCAATTGAGCGGAGCAATCAGTACCTTCATGTGAGAAGCTTTTTCTCTACTGGAAGACTCACGGTTTGTCCGTCGGGGAAAATAGTCGTCATGGGTTCGCCTGTATTTACCTGTGTCACGCTGGTCAGGCGTTTGCCCGACTGAGTTGTTATTGTGTATCCGTATTTCAACATGGCAGCCGGCGATTGACGTTCGATAGCTGATTCGTAGATTTTTAACTCATTGGACTTATGTGCCAGTAAAAGTTGGATCCCTGCTTTTAGTCGTGATTTTTGCTGTTCCAGCTCAATCATCTTTTCCCGACTTTTGGTGTAGAGCGCATTTTTAATTTTCCATTTGAAATCATTGATGCGTTGTTTCTCAAGCGTAAGCTTTTTTTCAGCAATGCCCATAATGGCTGTATACAGTTCCACCGCTTTTTCTTCTGCTTCTGTCATCCTGTCGATAATAAATTCAGCGGCGGCTGTGGGCGTCTTTACCGATTGATAAACTACCATGTCGACAATACTCTGGTCACGTTGATGTCCAATCCCTGCAACTATAGGCAACGGAAACTGAGCACAATTCAATGCCAGTTCATACTCATCGAAACAGGCCAGGTCGGTGGTTGCACCTCCTCCCCGGATGAGTACTACCAGGTCAAATCGATCACTTACCTCGAAGATACTTTCCAGGGCTGAAATGATTGATTCGCTGGCCGACTCACCCTGCATTATGGCCGGAAAGAGATGAGTGTATACTGCAAATTGAGAGGGATGATGCTTCAGTTGATTCATGAAATCTTCGTAACCAGCTGCTGTTGAAGAAGATATAATGGCTATTCGTTGAGGTAAAGTCGACAGTATAAGACTCTTGTTCATGTCCATAACGCCATCGGCTTCCAGTTGCTTTATGATTTCAAGTCTTCTACGGGCTTGTGCTCCCAGCGTATATTCAGGATCAATGTCCTTGATAACCAGGCTAATGCCATACAATGGGTGAAACTCAACAGTGGCAGCAACAAGTATGCTGAGACCGGTTCGTAGCAACTGCCCTGTAGTTTCCTCGAAATAGGGTTTCAAAAGCCGATAGGTAGATGACCAGACAGACGCTTTTATACGTGCTCTCAGCATATCGTTTGTATCGTCTTTCTCTATGAGTTCCAGGTAGCAATGACCGTTTTTCTCCCGTAGTTCACTTATTTCAGCCCGAATCCAAAGTGCTTCATCAAAATTGATACGGAATACCTTTTCAATGTGTGAGGTTAGTTCGGTCAGACTATACGTTTTGCGCGTCATGGGTTTAAAGTGAGAGTTTATGGGTGTAGTGTCCCGATGAAGTTTGTACAGAAAGAAGGTAGATCCCCCGTGGAAAGCCTGAAAGATCCAGTACTACAGAGCTGTTAAGGTTTTTACTTTTTAAAGCTTTACTTCCTGTGATATCAAACAGGCTGATGGATAGCATGGGTATTGTCGATTCTACTTCGATCTTTTTTTCGTTTAAATTGAGAGATACCTGCACATTATCCTGACCTGAAAGAGCTTCGACAGACAATGCAGGTATCATCTCCGGAAGTTTTGAAAAATCGGGAATACCATAGCCTAATTGCGGCGTGGGGGAATTAAATGAACTGGAAGTAGCAATAATTCGTTGAATAATTTGTTCTACAGATATCGCTACCTGCTTATCGCGAAGTAGTTGAAGGTAGCTGGCCATGAGTCCGGCCATGACCGGAGAAGAAAAAGAGGTGCCGTTTGCTGTGCTTACTGTGCCCGCGGTGTTTACTAAGACAGTGGACGATCCCCGCGCCGTCACTTCTGGTTTTACACGCTGGTCGAAAGCAGGTCCTATGGAGGAGAAGACAGAGGGAAGCCCCGTTTTGTCAACTGATCCCACGGAAAGTATATTCCGTGCATCGGCGGGAGACCCAATATATTTCCAGGTCTTATTACCATCGTTTCCGGCACTGTTACATACAATAATTCCTTTACTTGAAGCAATTTCAGCTGCTATGCTAGCCCGTGAAACGCGTCCGTTCATATCTTCATAACGGAAATTCATTGCAGGATCATCGAAAGTGGTGTATCCCAGCGATGAGTTAATAACATCAACTCCCACACTGTCGGCGTATTCTATTCCCCTTACCCAGAAATCGACTTCCGAAAGGAATTCGGTGGGTGCATATTCAGTTTGAATAAGCAGGTAGGAAGCATCAGGAGCAGTACCTTGAAAGTTATCGGGAAGATATCCTCCCATCACAGAAAGAACGGCTGCACCATGCGCATCTTCATTGTACACATTGATCGTGGGGTCCACAATGCTGATTTGTCCCGCGATTCGCCCCGATGTTCTCATATCTGCAAAAGCCGGATTTATATCCGCATTTTTAAAGCCGGCGTCCAGCACACCAATCAGAATTCCGTGTCCTGTAGCATTTTTCTCGTGCAGAAATTGTCCGTTAAGTTGTTGTAGTTGTTCAAGGGCCAAGCCATAATCGTTGGTTTGAGGTTCTCCTTTCGTACGTTGTGGAACAGTGGTAGCCTGCCCTTTCAGTCCTGTAAACTGAACAAGCCGTACAAAAGGTAGTGCCCGCACCAGGTTCATCTTGCTGCTATCGCTGGTAAGTATGGTAATGCCATTCAGCCATTTGCTTCGGGAATGAATTTCAACACCTGTTTGCTTAACCTGATTTACATAAACCGGATTAACCGGCAGATCGGCTGAGTCGGTAGCAATCTGAAAAGCTGCTCTCCTCACTAACGACCTCGACGAAAGAAACTCCCCTGGATTGGTCAGTGAATAAGGTGAGTTGTTTTTGTCCGTAAATTGCACAAAAAAATAGTACTCTGCTGATACCGAGCGGTTACACTGTGTGAAAAACAAAAAAACTATCAAAAATATTGAGTATCTGTTCATTTGCCTGTACAAAATCAATTCACAAAGATAAAAACTTTAGTTGTTAAGTTTCAAAAAAATATTATTTTTGTATTCAAATCAGATTTTACCAAACAATTTTCGGTAATCGTGTGTTCTGCTTACTCAAATCATTCAACTAAAGAAAGTTTAATCAATAAAAATTAAAAAAATGGCAGATGATCCGGTAATTTGTACGTGTCTCGATCTTACACGCAGTGATATTATAGCAGGTATTAAAGAGCATGGTTGTAAAACAGTAGAAGATGTTGGTGATGCTATCGAGGCAGGTGCTGTATGTGGCAGTTGTATCGACGATATTCAGGAAATTCTTGATGAACTGAACGGTTAAGCAACCACCATTTCCATTCAAAAAATTACTTCACCTCCGGATATTTTCGGAGGTTTTTTTGTGAAAAACCGTATCTTTACCAGCTAAAATTTTTCCATGCAGAAGTTTATCGACATACTTAAACAGTATTGGGGTTACGATCAGTTTCGTGCCCTGCAGGGCGATATTATTCAAAGTATTGCAGCTGGTAAGGATACCCTTGGTCTGATGCCAACCGGTGGCGGTAAGTCGCTCACCTTTCAGGTCCCGGCGATGGCGATGGAAGGTGTGTGCATTGTTGTTACTCCCCTAATTGCCCTGATGAAGGATCAGGTGGAAAACCTCAAGCGCCGGAACATTAAGGCAGCCGCTATTTTTACCGGTATGACCCGTGAGGAAATCCTTACCACACTTGATAATTGTGTGTTTGGGGCTTTCAAATTTTTGTACGTATCGCCCGAACGGTTAGCAACAGCTCTATTTATTGAAAAGATAAAACAGACGCAGGTTTGCCTGATTGCCGTTGATGAGTCGCATTGTATTTCGCAATGGGGTTATGATTTCCGTCCTTCCTACCTTCGGATTGCAGATGTCAGAAAGGTGTTGCCGGGTGTTCCGGTTCTGGCGCTCACAGCTACTGCAACGCCCGAAGTGGTTGATGATATTCAGGAAAGGCTGGCTTTCAGCGAGAAAAATGTTTTCAGAAAAAGTTTTCTTCGCACCAACCTGGCTTATGTTGTTCGTTCTACCGAAAACAAGGAAGATCAGCTCTTACATATCCTGAATAAAATTCCCGGTACATCGGTTGTGTATGTGAGAAATCGTAAACGCACGAAAGAAATTGCCGATTTTTTGGTTCAAAATGGAATTGCTGCCGAACATTTTCATGCGGGACTGTCGTACGATACCAAAGATGCCCGACAACAGCGCTGGAAAAATGATCAAACCCGTGTAATCGTATCTACCAATGCTTTTGGGATGGGAATCGACAAGCCGGAAGTGCGAACCGTAGTTCACATGGATTTGCCGGATTCGCTGGAGGCCTACTTTCAGGAGGCAGGAAGAGCCGGTCGGGATGAGAAAAGAGCCTGGGCAGTTGTTTTGTTTAACAACGGCGATGTGGTAAAAATGCGAAAACGCGTGATGGACACTTTTCCCGATAAAGATACAATCCGAAAAGTGTATGATGCCCTTGGAAATTATTACCAGGTTGCAGTCGGGTCGGGCCTCGATGTGACGTTCGCTTTCGACCTGGCCGATTTCTGTGCCAGCTTCCGTTTGCCCATGCTCGTTTCCTACAATGCAATCAAATTACTCGAACAGGCGGGCTACCTTTATCTCACCGACGAACAGGATAATAGTTCAAGAGTGCTGTTTACAGTTGATAAAGAAGCTTTGTACGAGTTGAGACCTGATGTAAAGCAGGACAGGCTCATTCATTTGTTGTTGCGTTCCTATACAGGATTGTTTACAGATCCGGCCTATATAAATGAAGAAATGCTGGCTAAGAGGCTGGAGTGGAAAAAAGACGAAGTGATACAGGAGCTTATCGGACTTTCTAAAGCACGCATTATTCAATACATTCCCCGCAAAAAAACACCTTTTCTGACCTATACTCATGAGCGCGAAGAAGCAGCGCGTCTGCATCTGGGCAAGGAAGCCTACGACGACAGAAAAGATCGCTATGTGTCGCGAGCGAAAAGCGTGCTCGACTATGCCCGCGAAGAGGTAATCTGCCGTAGTCAACTCTTGCTGGCTTATTTCGGAGAGAAAAACACCAGGCCCTGTGGACAGTGCGACATCTGCCTGAAACAAAAAG
>JANJXE010000461.1 GCA_024709185.1 Paludibacter sp. | reverse complement strand
CCCAACCCCAAAAACCCAACATTCTCTTTGTAATGACCGATCAGCAAAGTTATAAAATGCTGAGTTCAGCAGGAAATACGGGTTTATCAACTCCCGCCATGGATAAACTGGCTTCCAAAGGCTATCATTTTACAAAAACATACTGTACAAATCCGGTATCAGTACCGTCGCGTTTTGCATTGCTTACAGGGCATTTCGGTTCTGAAATCGGTGTCCGACACAATCAGGCTATACCCGATAAGGAAAAACTCAAATCGATACTAGATCAAAGTGCTATGGGTAAACTATTCCGGACAGGTGGTTACGAAACATTGTATGGGGGGAAAATTCACTTACCGATGGCAACTATTCAGGGAACTGTTAAAAGCCGGATGGATGTGAATTATGGATTCGACTATTATTGTGAAGATGATGCCATGATTCTGGCAAAACAAAGTGCAGAAATTTTGCTCTTCAGAAAAAAAGAAGATAAACCTCTCCTTCTTTTCGTTTCATTAATGAATCCACACGACGTAAATTTCTTCTGGCATGAAAGTATTTTATCTGGTGATGAAAAGCCGAAAAATCTTTCACAACGTGAATGGGAAACTTCTAAAGCGTTGGCTGAATCACAAAAAGCTATGACTGAAAAAGAGTACAGAAAGCAACTACCTCCTTTCCCTAAAAATCATGAACCTGTGAACGACCCACCGTATATGGATTCTTATCAGAAATTTACGGATAAAGATAGGCTTAATTATTACAGTTGGGCTTATCACCGACTGACTGAAATGGTGGATAGGGAGTTAAATATCATTTTAGATGCTCTCGAAAAATCAGTAATAGCTGAAAACACCATCGTTGTTTTTACTTCAGATCATGGCGATATGAATGGGTCACATCAGCTGATAATGAAGAATCGTTTTTACGAAGAATCGGCAAGAGTACCCTTCATTTTTGCAGGTAAGGGTATTTTAGCAGGAGTCGCGGATAATGAAACTCTTGTGAATAATGGTACCGATTTAATACCAACTTTGTGCGATTTTGCAGGCATAAGTGTTCCTGGGAATCTGACCGGCATCTCGCTGAAACCCAAATTAACGGGAAAAGGAAAAATTCAACAACGTGAATATGTGTTTATTGAGAATACTGTTGGATACATGGTCATGGACGGCAGGTACAAATATGCGAAGTACGATGGTCCCGCCAATAATGAGCTTCTTACCGATATAAAAAATGATCCTTTGGAAACGACGAATCTTGCATATAAGCAGAGTTCAGAAGCAATTAAAAATAAGCTTTCAAAGAAATTAAATGAATGGATGCAGACCCGTAATCTTCAATTGGATCCAACTATAACCCGACTGCCTAAAGAAGTCAAAAAGAAGTGATAATTATAACCTAATAATACAGGAAATGCATACTTTTTTAAATTTTCGAAATATTTTGCTGGCAACACCAATATTAATTCTGCCGGCACATGCAAATACTTTAAAGCAACCTAATATTTTGCTGATAATTACTGATGATCAGGGGATTGGCGATTTCGGATTTATCAATCCACTGGTAAAAACACCCAATATCGACAGATTAGCATCTCAATCGGCCGTACTTACCAACTTCACGGCATGTCCGGCCAGTTCACCATCGCGGGTTTCCCTATACACAGGTCGGAACCATTTGTTAACTGGCGTTTGGGGTGTACCACCCCGTTCGAATGTACATACCGATGAAGTTTTCGCACCTCAGTTTTTCATAGCTGCCGGATACTCAACATTACTACTTGGAAAGCGTGACTGTACCCAGGCAGTAGGCTGTGAACCCTGGGAATACGGATGGGATGATGGTTTCACAGTTACCGGTTATCAGCAGAAAGATCCCCGCATGGGAACAAAACAGGGCATGATTTCAAAGACAGGATATACGAGTGAAATTATGTCGGAGGAGGCGATTCGATTTATTGAATCAACTAAAGATCAACCCTGGTTTGTCTCGCTGAATTACATTACGCCTCACATGCCCTGGATATGCTCACCTGAATTTGCTGAACCATATAAAAAAGAAGGTTTTTCCGACAATCTGGCTGCATGCTGGGGTGCAATTACACAGATGGATGCAGCTTTAGGAAAAGTTTTGGAACAAATCAGAAAGAAGGGATTAGAAGAACAAACGATTGTTATATTATACAGTGATAATGGTGCTACCGGCCCCGAGGTGCAAAAACTGGCAGGAAGAAAAGAGCAGGAAGTCCCTGGTGAAGACTGGAAAAAAAGAAATGCATTGAATCTGAGGGCGTACAAATCGAGCACTTATCAAAATGGTGTACGGGTGCCGCTACTTATTAAGTATCCAAAAGTAATTGAAGCCGGTGAACGTTCGCAATTTGCACGTGTCGAGGATGTGCTCCCTACACTCCTGGACTTAACAGGTGTTAGCAATAAAAGCAGAAACCATCAGCCATTTTCGGGGGTGAGCATCAAAGCAAATCTGATTAACAAGCAAATTAAGGTTGATGTCCCTGCGGCGTTTCGCATAAATATAGCACATGAAGGTGCTCCCCGTACTCGTAAAGGAATTATCGAAAAACCTTCAGAATTGAAATTGGAAGACCATCATTTAAGTTTACAAAACGAAAAATATGTCTTCCATACTTTGCCGGGTGAACAAAGCGAATTGTACGATTTACAAAACGACCCGAACGAGAAAATCAATATCGCAGATAAATTTCCTGACATTACAGAAAAAATGGCTGTTGAATGCCGAGGCCAGTGGGAAACTGTAATTCAAAGTGGCCGGGCATTCAGGATGCCGGCATTGCAAATCGGACGAATTCAATGGGATGGAAAACCGTTGTCGCAAAATGTTTTTTCTGCCGGATATGTTCAGAAGCTTAACGGAGATGTAAATCAATTGGCACAGGAACTACAGGGATTTGCACTTGCTGGCGACGCAGCACACTATAAACTGGATGTGGTGACTCCCGCAAAATATTATGTTTTTGTAAAAGGTAAAGACCTGGATAAATGTGGAGAGTTGACACTTATGATGGGTGATACATCGTTGATTGGACATCTTACACCCAACGGAGTCGTGAGTTTTGGTGCAATCGATTTACAAAAGACAGACAACCAACTGATTGTAAAATCCTCTGCAAGTAGTGATTCCAACAGTAAAGCAACTATTTCACAATTAATTTTTTCACGTAACAACAACGCAGGTACTCAAAAATGAGCTGCAAAACACATCACCTCTCACTAAATTCATAACATCAATATGTTTAAATCAATAAGCTTAGGTGCAGGTTTGGCAATATCCTCGTTGACTCCATTGAATGCACAGACAGAAATATCTCAAAAAAAAGCGGATAAACCCAATATAGTTGTATTCACTGTCGATGACATGGATATCAGTTCAGTAAATTGTTATGGTAATCCCTTACCTGGCCTGACTCCCAATATGGATAAACTGGCATCACAAAGCGTAATATTCAAAAATGCGCATGTGAGCAGCGCCATCAGTATGCCCTGTCGGCAATCGATGATGACCGGACTACATGCTCATCGCAATGGATCAATGGGATTTATTGAAGTGGAACAAGGAGCTTGTCCATCCTTATCAGGAATTTTAATGGACAATGGATATTATACAGCATCTATTGGTAAAGGTCGCGACTATAAAGCATTCCCCTGGAATGAATTTCAGGATGACGGTTGGAAATGGCCCGGGGATGGATGGTATAGTCGGAAC
>JANJXE010000457.1 GCA_024709185.1 Paludibacter sp. | reverse complement strand
AATGCGTTATTTCTATGAAAACACACGCGGAGCTGAAAATGTATTATTTACTGCTGTCGATCCAACTTCTGATATTTCAAAACTCAACGATGTACGCCGCTTCTCCGATTATTATCTCGAAGATGCCAGCTATCTGAAACTTACCGATGTTACCGCTGGATACAACGTTGCTCTTCCACAGAATGTGAAAAAATACATCAGTTCACTGCGTATCAACCTTACCGGACAAAACCTGTTAACTATCAGCGGTTACCAGGGTATGGATCCGGAAGTAAGTATGAGCGGACTCGAGCCGGGTTACGACCGTCGTTCATATTATCCAAAACAACGTACCATCTTATTTGGTGTTAATGCAACATTTTAATCCCTACTAAAAAAACAACGAATCATATGAGACTAGCAAAATATTTTTACATTGGTATCGGGGCTTTGTTACTTAACACAACTGCCTGTACCGACCTTGAGCCGGAAGTTTATTCCGATGTACTTCAGGATGAATACTTCAAGACTCCTGCACAATTTGCGACTTTGCTGGCAAATGCTTACACACAGCTGGCCGGGGAATACGGATATGTTTACCGCGAAGGAAACTGGAGCATGCAGGAATACACCACTGATGCAGTTATTGTACCTACCCGTGGTACTGAGTGGTATGACAACGGCGTGCCCATTAAAATGCACCAGCATACCTGGGAAACTGACACCCGCGATATTAACAATGGTTGGAGTTTTGCCTATGGCGGTGTAACCAAATGCAACGATGTGCTCGATAAAATCGTCATGATAAAAGGCGACGACCCTTCGAAGTACGATGATATAACAAAGGCTGGTATCGCTGAAACGAAAGTATTACGTGCATTTTATCATTTTCTGGCGATGGACCTGTATGGAAATGTAGCTATCAGTGCCAACTCTAAGGATCAGGCAAAACAATTTACCCGTGATTCGGTGTTCCGTTTCATCGAGAAAGAAATTTTGCAGAATATCAACGCTTTGCAGCGCACTAAAAGTTACGGTCGTGTAACCAAATCGGTAGCCCATACCATGCTTGCAAAATTATACCTGAATGCAGAAGTGTACACTGGTACGCCCCGATGGGCGCAAGCTGCCGCACAATGCGACTCAGTATTAAACGGCGGCTATGGTTATCAACTGGCATCCGATTATTTTGCTCCTTTTGCCATCAACAATGTAAACAATCCGGAAATCATTTTCCCGGTAGTATTCGACGCAGTGTATGCCAAAGGAAATATGTTCCACCTTATGACCTTGCATTATACACAGCAGGAAGCCTATGGCTTTACCACTCAAACCTGGAATGGTCCCTGCACGCTTGAAGAATATTATAACAAGTATGCGAACAACGATGTACGTAAGAAACAATGGTTTGTGGGACCTATCAAAAATGCAGCAGGCGACACTCTGAACTTTGTTAAAGGTGCTGTCAACGCAAAAGCGATTATTACACCGAAGGTTACAACCATTAGTGATCCTACCGAGCAAAACACCTTCGAAGGTGCACGTTTCATGAAATTTGAACTCGAAAAAGGGATTGAACACCATGCTAACAACGACTTCCCGATTTATCGTCTGGCAGATGTATATCTGATGAAAGCCGAAGCTCTGATGCGCATTAACGGCGGAACTGCCACACAAGCCGCTGTAGATGCTGTCAATGCAATTCGTCCGCGTACAGGACTTGCTAACTATACCACCAGCACCCTTACTCTTAACGAGCTTCTCGACGAACGGGGCCGCGAACTGGCATGGGAAGGTCATCGTCGTCAGGACCTGATTCGCTTCGACAAGTTCAAGGATGCATGGGCATTTAAAGAAGCATCACCCCGTAGCCGTTATATCTTCCCGATTCCTAAATGGGTTATGGATGCAGCTCCGGGAGTTTACACCCAAAATCCGGGATATTAATCTTCAAACACAATTCTTAGATATAAACAAATAACACTTTTTAAATTTTTCAGATTATGAAAACACTCAAATTCTTATCTTTATGGTTATTAGCACTATCCGTTGCTTTTACTAGTTGTGACAAGGATGACCCAATCGATCTCGACGATATCGTCGAAGATGGAATGTACATCAAAGGCGAAGCTTCAGCATTCGACAAGCTCAACACTAAAGCCATTTTTAAACCTGCTCCTAACGAAGTAGACGGAGCACTCCGTTCGGGCTTTATGGATATTTACATTGCACTGGAACAAGGTAAAACTTTCAATATCGTGGAAGTTGCAGGAACTACCCAGAAAGTATACGGACCTGCTTCCACTTTCCAGACTGTAAATCAGGCTGATGTAGCTGATCAAATGACCGGTGCTTTGCAAATGGGTGGATACCAGGAAGGTGGTTCATTTACAGTTCCAACAAGCGGACTGTACCACATTGCGATTGACAAAGAAACCAAAAAGGTAGTGATTATGCCTGTAACTCATTGGGCTATCATTGGTAGTGCAACTCCGGCAGGATGGGGCGAAAGCGACAAAACCAAAATGATGCCGGGTACTTTTGCTAAAGATACCATGAGCTTTCAGATCACCAATGTTGAATTACGTGCAGGTGACTTCAAATTCCGTCATTCAGGCGCATGGAAACAAACCGTGTTAACTGAACCCGATGTAAAAATGAATACCAACTACAAAGGTACATTGACTGAAACTGCAGCCGGATCCTACAAACTGACTGATTTGGCTGTGGGAGGTATGGATAATATTGCACTGGCTAAAGCCCGTGAGGGTAAATACACTGTTACAGCAACCTGGGGTACCAACAGTGGAATGCAGTTTACTTTAAAGAAAACAGGTGATGTGGAAGCAGCACCATTCCCCGAAAATCTGTACATTACCGGTAGCGATTACAGTTGGAGCTGGGATGCACCAACAACCATGATTCCTGTGCATTCACATCCGCATGCTTTCTGGGCAATTATTTATTGCAGTGCAAATGCAGAATTCAAATTCTCACCTGCAAAAGCATGGGCTGGTGACTTTGGTATTAACGGTAATCCAACCAATGGTATTTACGCTAAGGGAGGTTCAAATATTAAAGTAACTGATGCCGGTTATTACATGGTATATGTTGACCTGAAAGCTGAAAAGATTTCGGTAACTGCTCCTGAAGTATACCTGATTGGCCCAACCATGAACAATGCCTGGGATTATGCAATGCCAACAGCTAAATTTACTGTCGACAATACAGCCAAGACTGTGACTTCACCTGCATTTGCAGCAGCTGGTGAACTCCGCATGTATGCAACCTGCGCTCTTTCGCAACAGGATACTCCTAAAGCCGACTGGTGGCAGATGGAATTCATCATATTGGATGGCAAAATTGCTTACCGCGGTATTGGTGGAGACCAAACCCGTGTTAGCGTAACAGCTGGCAAGAAAGCAGTATTAAACTTCCAGGCTGGAACAGGTGTGATTCAGTAATTGAATTTACCATACAAACAAAAAAACACGGCAAATGCCGTGTTTTTTTGTGCTCAGAAATCTGATCTGTTTTTAGTAAATCACTTGCTTAGAATCATACAAGTAAATATTTAACTTTGCTTACAATTTCTACTTCAGGTGTTTTTCCAAAAACTGATCCTGCTCCCACAAAAGGTGAAGTATGTTTTCACGCGCTACGTAACCGTGCATTTCTTTAGGGAGAATAACCATTCGTGCTGGTGCGCCCAACCCTTTTAACGCCTGAAAATAACGCTCGGTTTGCAGGGTGAATGTTCCCGGATTATTATCAGCCTCACCGTGCACCAGTAATATCGGCGTTTTCATCTTTTCAGCATTCATAAAAGGCGACATCCGGTTGTAAACCTGAGGTACTTCCCAGTAGTTTCGTTGTTCGCGTTGGAAACCAAAAGGAGTAAGCGTGCGATTGTAGGCACCGCTACGGGCAATTCCACAAGCAAACAAATCGCTATGTGTAAGCAGGTTGGCAGTCATAAAAGCACCATAGGAATGCCCTCCTACTCCTACTTTCTTCCGGTTGATGAAACCTAATGCATCAACAGCATCAATAGCCGCTTTAGCATTGGCATTCAGTTGTTCAACAAAAGTGTCGTTAGGTTCTT
>JANJXE010000442.1 GCA_024709185.1 Paludibacter sp. | reverse complement strand
AGTTCTGCTGCCAGTTCAGTAAGCAAATCCTTTTTGCCATTGCGAGTGGTGAAGTTATCCATTTCCTGAAATACCACCACATCGGGATTGTATTTACGGATGCAGCTGGCATAGGCCAGGGCATCGAAATTGGCAGGTTTTCCTCCTTCTTTGATGTTCATCGACATAATCCGAAGTGATAGCTGTTGAGCCATCGCCGGCTGTGTCGCCAGTATTACTACCAGAAAGAGAATGAATGAGGATATTATTTTAGAATGGGATACTTTCATTACGATATACATTTATGTGTTCTCACAGGGATCAATTCATTGGGTACCACGGTGGATAGCTATTCACTTAAACTTTGCAGGTATTAATCCCAACCCGGATTATTCGGTCGGAGGTTTGGATTGCGTTGCATTTGTGTAAATGGCAATGACAGCAGGTAATGCTTGGCAGGATTAAAGGTACGTCCCGATTCGATAATCAGGTACTGATCGCCACCCACATTTTTCCATTTCAGGGTGGTAAGTATGCCTGCCGGCAGTTTAGCCGGATCGAGCCAGCGACGGTTAACACCCAGCAAGTCTTCGCCCAGCACCTCAGCTTCACGCCAGCGTATCAAATCAGGATAGCGATGTCCCTCGAAAAACAACTCCACTGTACGTTCGCGACGAATTTCCTTCCGGATATCCGAACCGGCAGGCAATGCAGAAAGTTGCAGGGGCACCATTCCTACCCGGTTACGCAACAGATTAATCGTGCTGTCGAGTGTGGCCTGTGTAAGAGCTCCTGCCCTTTCGCGTGCTTCTGCGTAGTTGAGCAACACCTCGGCATAGCGGAAGTAAATAATATCGTTATCATCCTGACTCACTTGTCCAACCTTCGAAGGCTCCACGTATTTATAAAGATAATAGCCCGAATAGGTCATACATCCATCTTTATCGTTCGAAAACTTAGGATAGGTAAAAACCGAGGTATTGGTATTGTTGGGATTTCCATCCTTTCGACCTTCCCAGGCGGTATTGGGAGCCAGAATCGACTGTTTCATGCGGGGATCACGGTTTTCAAACACCTGTTCATAGGTCGATACAGAGGCCGGATTCCACACTTTCCCATCGGCCGTCAGCCAGGTTTCTATCATACGTTTGGTAGGTGTAAAGCGCGAATAATCGTTAGGTACCCAGAGTTCACGCGACAAATTGTGAGAAGTGCGTGCATCTTCACCCAGATCAAAATTATACACATAGGCCAGGATAGTTTCACGGTTGGCAGCTACACGCGATGCTCTTCCGGTAAAATTGAACAGGTTGCGGTAATCGTTGGCCTTATCACCCGTGGAATACAAGGTATATCCCAGACTCATTGCCCTGCGTGCAGCACCGGCAGCTTCATTCCAGCGCTCGTTGTAGAGATAAATACGCGAAAGAAGTGTGAGGGCAGCTCCCTGCGAAATGCGTCCGAATTCGGCTGAAGCCGGCTGTATAAAAGCTGGAAGTTTTTTATAACTTTGCTCGAGGTCGGCAGCAATGCTATCAATGATAGTTGTCTTTGAATCGCGACCTCTGAACACATCCGGCGAATACACATTGAGTTCACTGGTGATATAAGGTACATCTCCAAAAAGGGTTGTTAGCAACCAGTAATCATATGCTCTGAAAAACAAAGCCTCAGCAGCATAGCGTTCACGAACAGCTTCAGTTACCGCTGTTGCACGCTTATAATTATTCAGAAAATAATTACACCGTCCGATGTTGTAATACGCCCGTACCCAGATGTTATTCACCTGTGCAATATCAGTAGAATAATTTCCACCCCCGATGGTACGGTAGGCAGTAGTAATAGCCCAGGGCGCAGTTTCACCCATCGACTCAAACATGTTAAGCAAATCTTTACCGCTCAGTGCCGAATAGAGTGAATTAGCCGCGCTACGCAAATGCGCTTCGCTTTGCCAGAAATTATCGTTGGTGAGGGTATCCAGTGGGGGGCGTTCCAGAAAATCGTCGTTGCAGGCGTTGAAAGCAACCAATGTGAAGATTATAAAGATGTATTTTCTCATACCAAATAGTGTTTCTGATTATTGAAATGTAAGGTTTACTCCTACCACAAAGGTTTTAATCTGAGGATAGTATCCTCCCCGCGAAATGGGTGTTTCGGGATCGTAGGCATAAAAGAAATTACTCAGGGTGAGCAGGTTGTCGCCCGAAGCATAAAAACGGCATTTTTCAATCCTGGCCTTTCGGGTTAGCTCAACGGGCAGGGTATATCCTAATTGCACATTTTTCAACCGCAGATAGGACGCATCTTCCATCCAGTAGGTCGAGAAGGTCGACTGGTTGAAATCGGTATTGTAGGTAAGTCGGGGATAAGCTGCACCTGGATTTGGATTCTCAGCACTGTACCGTTCGAGGTGAATCTTTTGGGGATAGGCTGCCATATCCTGAAAAGCATGACGTGCTGAACCGGTCAGGTAGCCATTGGCTTTCCCCACTCCCTGTAATGCGAACGATAAATCGAAATCACTGTATGCCAAATCGGCTTTCAAACTGTAGGTGTACCGGGGAATTGCGCTCCCGAGCACTACACGGTCGTACTCAGGCGAAATGCGCCCGTCGGGTTCGTTATTCGGCCCGCTGATATCACGGTATTTAATATCCCCGGGTTGATAATCCGGACCCATTACCACAGGCACTTTCGGACTGTAATATTTATTCTCTTGTGTATCGTACACCCTGAAATCATCCGGAGTCATCAATCCTTCAGCAATATAGCCATAGAATGCATCAATCGGGAATCCTACCTGGCGAATCTGGTACGAGCTTAAATCGGGAGAAGTATCACCCAAATCGGTAATTTTGTTTTGTACATCCGACAGGTTGAACGACAGCCCGTAGCGAAGTTTGCCAAGCTTATCGCGCCAGCTGATATCGGCTTCCCAACCACGGTTATTCACCGAACCTACGTTCTGCTCCGACGGACGGGCTCCAATCTGACTCGGATAATTGAGCTGCAACAGTATTCCATTCGTATTTTTGTTATAAATATCAAACGTAATATTCAATCGGTTTTTAAGCAGAGTAAAGTCAATTCCCAGGTCGAGCATATCGATTTTTTCCCAGGTGAGAAGAGGGTTGGCAAGGGTTGTCTGTGTATATCCCGTTGTCCCCAGTGTACCAATGGCCGGCAAACCGGTTACTTCGTTCAGCACCGATAAATACGGATAATCGGTGGAACCTACGTACTGGTTACCGAGCATACCCCAGGATAGACGAAGTTTAATATTATCAAATATTTCCCGTGTGGACTTCATAAATTCTTCTTCGGTAATCCGCCATGCTCCTGAAAACGAAGGGAATAAACCACCACGGTTGGAACGGTGAAAACGTGAAGACAGGTCGTAGCGCAGGTTAACTTCGACAAGATAACGTTCGTTGTAATTGTAATTCAATCGGCCAAAACCGGAACGAATGGCCCATTGCGAAGCACTACCGGTATTACTCATTCCTTCTTTTGAACCCAGGTTCAGGGTGGGATTCAGTTCGGTAATAAGGTTGATGCGCGATGCTTCAAAATTACGGTATACTGACCATTCCTGCGAAAAACCTCCTACTCCGGAAAGCGTGTGTTTCCCGAAATTGAAATCAAAATTGGATTGAACAATGAGTGTTTGTTGGCGTTGGCGGGTATCCGTCAGATTCAAACTGTTGGGATTGTTGAAGATATAGACAGGACTGGCCGGTGTTTCAGGATTGACAAACGGGATGGACTTTCGTAACACCTGCGATAGCGAATTACGGTTCACCACACTGTAGGTGGCCGAAATATCCAGACCTTTAGCTAAATCAATCTTTGCCACGCTCATCAACGACATTTCATCGGCATCCTGATTGGTCGTTCCGCCATCGAAAAGGATAGCCACCGGATTGGTGTTTCCTCCACCGTATGCCCAGGAACCATCAGTATACTTTACCGGAACATTAGGAGCAATGCGCATGGCCGTATAAATGGCGCCTCCACCACTGGTAAGCGATCCCACCGGCGAAACTACATTACGCATAGTGTACCCGATATTGGTGCTGATCTCTACTTTATCGAGCAGGCGTGAATCGACTTTGAAACGAAGGTTGTGACGCTGTTCTCCGGTTGAATTTCCTACCGTGAGACCGGCCTGATCGAAATAACGGTACGACATTAAATAACCCGAACGCCCCATATTTCCATTTACGTTGAGAGCGTAGTTTTGCTGAGGAGCATTACTTCCCAACACAGCCGAAATCCAGTCGGTATTGCCAAAATAGTTGGGAGCCGTTCCGTTTAAAACATGATTAAAATGATAATCCATCCAGGCAATACCCGTTCCTACATTTGTACGTGCTTCGTTGTCGAGGGTCATAAATTCAATGGCATCAGCCATTTGGGGTAAACGGGTTGGTGTTTGCGAACCATAGTACGCATTCAGTGAAATAGTAGGCGCCTGATCCTTAGTATTCAGTTTCTTAGTGGTCACCAAAATAACCCCGTTAGCAGCCCGGGCTCCATAAATCGACGCTGAAGCAGCATCTTTCAGTACCGATACACTCTGAATATCTTCCGGATTGAGGGTATTCATATCGCCTTCGACCCCATCGACCAACACCAGAGGATTGGCATTACCAATGGTTCCCAGCCCACGAATACGGATACTGGTGCTGTTAGCGCCCGGCTGACCGGTTGCATTTACCACCGTGACACCCGATAAAAGTCCCTGCAGACCACTGCTTACACTCGACACCGGTCGCGAATTCAGATCATCGGCCGTAATCATTGATACCGAACCGGTGAGGTTTACTTTCTTTTGTGTTCCATAACCCACTACCACGACCTCATCCAGCAAACGTGTATCTTCCCGCAGCCGAACCACAATATTAGTACGATCACGAACATCAATATTTTCGGTAAAGTAACCGATATAGCTGACTACCAGTGATGCAGTTGCTGGAGCTTCCAGTTCAAATTTACCATCAATATCGGTTACGGTTCCTGTTGAAGAGCCTTTTACCGTTATATTGGCACCAATAGCAGGTTCTCCCTTATCATCGGTAACCACACCGGTGATTCTTCGGCCCACAGGTGTCGATGTGCGCAGCGAGGAATCGTCGCGGGTAATAACGATGGAGTTGCCTGCGGCAATGCTGTACTTTAATCCTTTCGAAGGTAAAATCGACTGAAGGATATCGTCTACCGCAGCATTCTCACGCTTCAGCGTAATATCCTGACTCCGGTCGAGGATGCTGTTGCGGTATGAAATTTTGTAGTCGGTTTGCTTTTCAATCAGATTAAAAACCTGCTCCAGACTGGCATTTTTTACATCCAAACTCATGGTTCTGGTCTGTGCGCTACTGCCCTGAATAACCAGGAACAGCAAACAGGTCATCAGCCACAGCCCGTTTTTTTTGTAATTCATATTCAAAATGTGTTTTATGAAGTATTAATTTTTTCGTTGATTTAACCGGAAGTTTTGAATAGCCACTTGATTCCCCTTAATTTGGTAACTGAAACGATAGTGCATTCTCAAAATATCAAGTGTTTCGTTCAGGTTCGCTGTTGAGAATCGGCCTGTGAACAAGTCATTATATATGGTATCCTCTTTATCAATTTGAATGGCAACACCATAATTCCGTTCGATGGCTTTAATTACATCCCGCACAGGCGTTGCATGGAAAACGAGCTCACCTTTCACCCAGGCAGCTCCATGGGACGGGGCATTTTTTATAACCCTTATCGAGCCTGTATTCTTGTCGAGCACCGCGCGCTGACTGGCATACAGACGCACCTGCTGGTTAGTAGCGGTGGAAGTGAGCGCCACTTCTCCTTCGAGCAAATCGATTTCCGTAGTGAGTTCATCCTCCCGTGCCTGCAGGTTGAAAACAGTCCCCAACACCTTCACATCGAGTGCTTTTGTTTTTATTATGAACGGTTTTCGCTCGTTACGGGCTACTTCAAAGTAAGCTTCACCTGCAAGTGATAGTTGACGTGATTTACGGTTGAAATCGTTTATTCCGTAATTCAGAGTTGTTTCTGAATTTAATTTCACGCGGGTACCATCGGGTAATACAATATTCACTTTTTCTCCGGGACCAACTGCCACAATCATATCGCTTGCCGCAGGAGCAGGGAGACGGTCGAGCAGGTTTATAGTGAAAGCAGCAATCAATGGAACGGCAATAATAGCGGCAGCGCGGTATACAATACGCATCAGCTTTTTGCGTTGCCATTTTTGTCGGGAATTCAGTCGATCGATGTCCTTCTTTATACCGGGAATTATTTCTTCATCGACATTGCGTCCTTTTTCCTGATGCCAAAGTTCAGTCAGAACTAGTTCGAGCTCTTCGTCCGTTGCCGCGTTAATACTTTCTTTGAGGGTCGAAAGTTCATCCACTGAAAGTTGATTCTCGTAATATTTTTTTACTAAATCGGTCATTTGTTCTGTTTTCATGCTCTGCTTGTACTAAGTTATACACACTGATAAAGGAAACGTACCTTTATTTTTATATGTTATAAAACATAATTTCTGAATTAAAAGTAGCCAAAGGGGAAATTCGCGAAGATTTAAGAATAGTTACAGGAAGAATAGCGTAAACATTCCGGCACTTTCGGAAAGTTTTTTACGAAGGGTTTTTAGTGCGATGGATAACTGGTTTTTTACAGTTTGCTCACTCAGGTTGAGTTGACGGGCAATTTCGGAATGCGGCAGAGCCCATTCCTTGCTAAGCTCAAAAACCTTCAGTTGTGTTTCGGAAAGCGATTTTTTGGCTGCTTCCAGTTTGGCGCGGAATTCATCAAATTCCAGCTTCGCAATGGTAGTATCTTCTGAAACAGCCGCTTCATTCACGTATTCAATATAATCGACAAAAACGGGTGAATTAATCATACTGCGCATTTTGTTAAAAATGGCATTTCGGGCAATGGTAAAAAGGTATGACTGAAAAGACTCTTCCGGAAGCACATTTTCCCGATTCTGCCACAAACGCACAAAGGTATCCTGAACTATATCGCGTGCATCTGCCGGTGACTTTGTCATTTTCAGGGCAAATGCATACAATCGTCGTGAATACATGGTGTACAGCGCATCGAAAGCACGGTACGATCCTCTGTTTAGTTCGTGAATGTACTGTTGTTCCAGTGTTAGAAAACCCGACATTAGTTAAAACTTTGATGCAAACTTACAACTTTTTTACAGTAACGCTGACAAACTACCGGGATTTTTAGTGAAAATGACATACATTAGAGATAAATAATTTGCCATTTAAAACGCAAGAGTTTGAAATATTTTCATTATTTCAGCACACTTTTTCATGCTGGTACACATGAGCTATAAACGGGCCTATGGCTTCAATATTTGTTCTCTGGCTTCGTTGGAGTGCAATTTTTTTTCTCATTTATTTTCATCTGACAATAACTATTCATACTTTTGCGGGTTCAAACGTAATTAACTGACTTAAAACATCCCTATCAACAAAAGTATGAAAAAAGTAGTAGTAGTAGCAATGTCGCTTTTATTTGCGCTTTCGGGTCAGGTATTGGCTTCCGAAACATTCCGTGTAACAGCTGTCGTTATCGATTCACTTACCAACGAATCGCTGCCGTATGTGACCTGTTCGGTAGCTCCCGAAAAGGCTCCTCAACAAGTAATAACCCGATTTGCCGGCGATGCCGAAGGTAAAATCAACGGTGAACTGAAAGCTCCCGGAAACTATCTGCTTATCGTTACCTTCGTTGGAAAGCAACCTGCCGTTCGTAAGTTTTCAGTATCCGAAAACAGCCGTAGTGCCGATCTGGGCAAAATCAACATGGGCACCAGCGACCAGGCTCTTTCGGAAGTGGAGGTTGTAGCCACAAAACCACTTATTAAGGCTGATGCCGATAAAATCATCTACGATACCGAACAGGATCCCGAATCGAAATCATCTACCGTGCTTGATATGTTGCGCAAAGTACCTATGGTAACCGTCGATGGTCAGGATAATGTACAATTGAAAGGATCGTCGAACTTCAAGTTTTTCCTCAACGGAAAACCCACCAATATGTTCAGCGCCAACCCCGGCATGATTCTGAAAAGCATTCCGGCCAATATGGTGAAGAATATCGAAGTGATTACTCAGCCTGGTGCGAAATACGATGCTGAAGGAGTGGGAGGTATCATCAATATTGTTACGGTTCAACAATCCACTACGCAGGGCTATTCGGCAACGCTCAATGCCCAGGGATCATCCCGCGGGTCGTATGGTGCAGGGGCTAATCTGGTTGTGCAGCAGGGAAAATTCAGTTTTTCGGGGAATTTTAATTATATGTTTAATCGTCAGTTCCCTATCACTACAGTTACCGAACGCAACAACTATGTTCCGGGAGCCCCCTATCCACGGGGAACGCAAACCGCTGACGTTCAAAATGTAGTGCCGATGCAGTTCGGTAGCGGTCAGTTGAGCTATGAACCCGACAGCCTCAATTTGATTACTTTCTCGTTCAACCGCCGCTTTGGTCGTCCGCAGGGAACAACCGAAGCCATCACCGAAAATTTCGATGCGCTTACAGGTGGAAATAAACTGTTTGCGTACGAACAAAGCAATACCAACAAACAAAGCTGGGGTTCGACCGATTTCGGGGTCGATTATCAACGTTCATTTGCCCGTAAGAAAGAAGAGCTTCTCACCTTTTCGTATAAACTGAGCAACACGCCCAACAGTAGTGCATTCGAAGCCACAAACACTATCCTTCAGCAGTTTATAGCGCGTCCCCAACCGGGCCTGACACAATGGAGCAAAAGTGAAAACATCGCCAATACCAACGAACATACCTTCCAGCTCGACTATACCAATCCGCTCTCCAAAGGGCATACCCTGGAAGTCGGCGCTAAATTCATTGCCCGCTTCAATAACAGCGAATCGGAGGAAAGCTATAAATATTTTAATTTTGCGATCCCCTACCCTTACGCTCCTTATATTTTGCGCGACACCACGTCGACATTCAGCAATCAGCAGGATATTCTTGGTGCGTACCTCAGCTATTCGGGAAATGTAAATAAATGGGGCTTTCGCGCCGGCGTTCGTTACGAATACACGTGGCTTACAGCCGAATTCAACGAATCAAACCGTAATTTCAACAACCAATACGGTGTGGCGGTACCTTCAGCATCGGTGATTTACCGTCTTACCGATATGAAAAATCTCAAGCTTGGATATACCAACCGCATCCAGAGACCCAGCATCAGTTTCCTCAATCCCTATGTCGACCGCCGCGACCCGAATTACATCAACTACGGTAATCCCGAACTCGACCCAGAGAAAAATCACAATGTGGCAGCAACTTACAGCAGTTTTGCAGCTAAATACAACCTTAACGCCGAACTTTCGTACAGCTTTGTGAACAATGCTATTGAACAATATTCGTTTATTCGTGAAGGTAGCAGCATTCAGGAAATTACCTATGGCAATATCGGTAAGAACCGCCAGTACGGGCTCAATCTTTTCGGAAATTACCGTGGTCTGAAATGGCTGACCCTGTATACCAATACAGCCATCAATTATGTAACTACCTCGAGCGATGCCCTGAACCTAACCAACAAAGGTTTCACCGGGCGCATATTCCTCGGTGGTACGTTTATGCTGCCAAAGGATTTCCGCATCAGTACCGGTGCCGGGGGAAATCTTCCGCAGGTGAACCTCCAGGGTAGCCAGTCGGCCTTCTACTTCAGCTATGCAGCTCTTTCGAAGGAGATGATGAAAAAACGATTGAACCTATCGCTTAGTGCAGTTTATTTCCCAAAACCGGAAATCAATATTTCGACCATCGCCTACAACAGTACGACCGGGGTGAAAACCTTTGAACAGTATACCACGGTATACCTGGCTAAGTTTCCGGAATTACGCCTGAATGTTTCGTACCGCATCGGTACAATGAATACGCAGGTGAAGAAAACCAAAAAGACGATTTCGAACGACGACCAGAAGGCCCGCGACAACAGTACGCTGGGCGAATCGCCGATGTAACGTAACTGAAATTAAGCTCTTGAAAAATAGTAATACTCATTAAAAATGTTTATTTTTGCAGCTAATTTTGAATATCGCTTGTTATTGGCTATATTCGCTACATTTTTAATATCGTATTAATTATTTAACTACAGGATGGTAAGAACGGTTATTTCGGAAGCGCTGAAAAGAAGCGATTTCGGTGCAGAAGTATTGGTTAAAGGATGGGTTCGTACCCGTCGGGGAAATAAAACAGTAAGTTTCATCGCATTGAACGATGGTTCGTGCATCCATAATATTCAGGTAGTTGTTGATAATGAGAAGTTTGGAGAAGAATACCTGAAACCCATCACTACCGGTGCCTGTATTGCCGTTACCGGTAATCTGGTGGAATCGCTGGGGAAAGGGCAGGCGGTTGAAATTCATGCAACAGCCATTGAAATTTATGGAACTGCTGACCCCGAAACTTATCCGCTGCAGAAAAAGGGCCATACTCTCGAGTTTTTACGCGAAATAGCACACCTGCGTCCCCGCACCAATACCTTTGGCGCGGTGTTTCGCATGCGCCACCACATGGCCATGGCCATACACCGC
>JANJXE010000398.1 GCA_024709185.1 Paludibacter sp. | reverse complement strand
TTTTGCACGGTCCTGTTGTACTCCCACATACATCAGAAACTGTTCGTGAAAGGGAATATCATAGGCCTTCAAAGCATCAAGATATCCCTCCACACGACGTTGGGTAACTGAGAGATGTTCGTTACCGGCCAGATGCGCTATATTTCTATAGCCGCATTTAATCAAATGTTCAACTACCTTAAAAGCGCACTTCCGATCATCTACAATCACCTGACTGGCATCAAGTTCGGGCAATACACGATTGATAAAAACAATGGGCATTTGTTCGGCAATGAGTCTTTTATACAAATCCACATTTTTTGATTCTTTTGCAACCGATATAATCAACCCCTCCACCATACTGTTTTCCATCATTTCAACATTCTTTTTTTCCATTCCAGAGGATTCGTTGGACTGACTGATTAAAACCTGATAGCCGGCCTCATTCATAACTTCTTGTATACCAATAATTATATCAGGAAAAAACGATGAAAGAAAATCGGGTACAACCACACCTATCATATTGTTTCTTCTCTTTAACAGGTTTCGGGCCTGAATATTGGGTTTATAATTCAACTCCTTGGCTTTTGCAACTACTTTCTCCCTGGTAGCTTTGTTGACTTCGTGACTACCGGTTAAGGCACGGGACACCGTAGCTACGGAAATTCTTAGTGCTTTTGCTATGTCTTTAATGGTAGCTTTCATCTTGTACTTTTAAAAATTTAAAACCGGTTATAAAACAAACGAAAATTCTTCAATCAAAGAAAGAATAAAACAAGCTTTTGAATTATTTAACCTGTGCAAATATACGTAAACGTTTACAGAAATAATATCTAAACAACTATTTCTTTCAACTCACAAATGCTATTTTTGCAGATACAAACCCAAATTCAATCTACCCAGAGGCTAGCTGTTGATTCATAAAAACACATTTACATGAAACCAATCGAATTTAAATCCCTATCGCTGGTCCTGTTTTGTATTCTTTTCATGTCGTTTAGCAGTACAAAAAACAGAAAAAACACTGTGATCAACGATCAGCAGTATTCACTGCAACTACACACTCCGGACTTTCGCATAGGTTTCACCAGCAGGGAAGGTAAGGTGCTTGTTCCAATGGCAGATTCAGCGGGTTTATTCCTGAATGACAGCCCAATCATCAATTCAGAAATAATCAGGAAAAGTAAGGAAGGACTTGAGATACATGTACTCAATGCTAAAAAGCAAAAAGCTAAGGTGACAGTGACATTCAGAGAAGGGATATCAACCATTACCGTTGAACCTGAAAATCAGGAAAAGAATAAAGTCACTTTGCGCTTTGGAGGAATGCCGTTAGCACATGGGCTTGGCGATGCAGGTGCTTATCGAAAAAGCTTTAACCTGATTCATTCGGGAAACTCAAGCTACGATATTTCAAACAATGGCCAAACCATTCGTTGGCTGAGCACCTTTACCATTTTTCCTGTCAACCAGTTTGCGGGTGTTTTTTTCGACAAGGGAAAAAAGAATGTGAAGCTGGATGAAAACAGCTATCACTTAACTACAGAGATAAATGGCAAATCTACTTTTTACTTCTTTTTGGGAGATAATAAGGAGATTTATGCAAATTTCAAAAAAGTACGATCAGAATTGGGTTTTGAAGACTTACGACCCAAATCGAGACTGTTTGAACTGGGATGGGAAACCTGGGATGCATTGGGTTGGAATACCAGTCAAACTACCGTAAAGAATATGCTGGAGAAATATCACTCAGCAGGATATCCGATACGTTGGGCTGTCACAGGTTCAGGTTTTTGGGAAGAAGGAGCCACTACTACCAGTTTTGGCAAATGGGGCAAAAAATTTCCGGATGCTTCTGCTTTTAAAGCCTGGATGGATGAAAAGGATATTAAGTGGATGATAGGACTCAGAACCAATTTCGTGCCATCCGGCGGCCCGTTTACTCCGGTTTCTAAAAAAAGGGATCAAAACCTGAAAGCAAATTGGTACAGCGGTAATGATTTATCGGATGAAGCATTGGCCAGGGATTATTTTCTGAAAGATGAAAAGGGTACCCCAATACTTCTTACTTCTTCAACCTTTCCACAGGTACCCTGCTTTATGCTGGATGGAGATAAGCCCGGTGCAGCAAGCTGGTTTCAGCAAAAGTACACCCGTTGGAATGTCAATGGAATCAAAGAAGATACGATGATGCCAGTGGGATATGAAACATCGATTTTCACAAAACCCATTTCTGAAATCGAAAAAGAAGGTGATTTGGTAATGGCCCGTAACGGTGAGTTTGTTTCTCCCGGAACTTTGCTAAGAATTAACGATACCAAGGTAGTCCAGATGCAACAACGCATTCCCAATAACTACCTTCAATATGCAGCATCGGGGGCGCCCAATGTATACTCGGATGTGGCAGGCGTTTTCAATATGCGTAACCTGAACGAAGTTGATGCAAATATTCGACACAGCTGGCTATTAGCACTAACAGCGGGGATGGCAGTAGGCGTTTTTCCGGACGAATGGCCTGTCGATAAACAAGCCATTTTCAAAAAAACAGTTGATTTTCACTATTCCCTGGTGCCTTATTTGTACGGAGCTGCCATGCAATCCTACCTTACCGGCTTCCCATACACCCTTACACCTCTAAGCATTGCTTATGCGCGGGATTCTTTGGCAGTTCACTTCGACGATTATCAGTGGATGATAGGTGAATCGGTTCTTGCAACCCCACTTCTGAAAAATTATAAAACGGGAAAGAGAGATGTATATCTTCCTGCAGGAGTTTGGTATGAATGGGAAACAGGAAACCAATTTACAGGGCCTGCTATACTTTCAAATTACGAAATGCCTTTGGAAAACGCCCCTTGTTTTGTGGGAGGAAAAGGAATTGTCGTGCTGCGTGAACTTAATTCCGAAGATTTAATTTGTCGTGTTTATGAAATTGGGAAAAAAGTAGAATCCGATTTTTACACTTTGAGTGAAGGAAAAAAATACACGATAAAAGTGCTTGCTGCTGATATTAACTCAAGTACTGTTGTAAATACCGATACAAAACTTAATGTTAGCTATCAGAAAGGGAATAATTACATTGAATTTCCTATTTTGGAAGGACAAAACTATGTAATTAATTAAAGCATTTACAAATCAATACTAACAGTTTACCCTTTTCAAAAATTCAACAAGCTATGAGATAGATGCTTAGATTCTGAACATTTTCATACGTCGTATTTCTGTTTTCATTTATAGAGCATACCTAAGAATTGTTACAAAGTATTGAAAAATTGCGCACAAAACAGTATATTTGCGCAGAATTCAATTTTAACGCTTGAATTGGAAAATGCCTGACGGTATGAAATGAAGAAATACACTACCATAAAAGACATTGCCCGTTCGCTGAATGTATCCACAGCCACGGTTTCGCGTGCACTTGCCGACAGGTGGGATGTAAATGCTGAAACAAAAAAGATGGTACTGGAAGAAGCTAAGCGCTTAAATTACAGACCAAATCCAATAGCCACACGCTTACAAAACAAACGCAGCAAAACAATCGGACTGGTTGTTCCCGAATTTCAGAGATCCTTTTTCCCTGAGGTAATTGCTGGTATTCAAAAAGTTGTGGATGAAGCAGGATTTCAACTATTAATCACACAGTCGCAGGAATCGAACGAAATTGAAGCTAAGAACTTACGACTTCTTGAAGATAATATGGTGGAAGGTATCCTGATTTCTATTACGCGTGACGGAGGGAATGATGAATACTATAAAAAGCTGATTGACAGCGGAATACCTGTCGTTTTCTTCAACAGAGTCCCCAATCTTGTAAATGCTCCAAAGGTAGTTATTGACGATTACAAGCTCGCCTTTTTTGCAACTGAACATCTTATATACAATGGCTTAAAGAAAATATTTCATTTTCAGGGTCCGGTAAATCTATCGGTTGCCAAGGAGCGAAAACGTGGATTTATAAACGCCATGAAGAAGCACAATAGACCTATTGATGAGAACTCGATCATCACAGCAGGGGTATTTCCTGAAAAAGGATATCAGGCCATGCAGAAAATTATTTTTCAGGGCGACCTTCCCGATGCTATCTTCTGCTTCAACGATCCTACCGCTCT
>JANJXE010000318.1 GCA_024709185.1 Paludibacter sp. | reverse complement strand
GTGGAGTGGACATTATGAGTTTCGGAGGCACTAAAAACGGATTAATGGTAGGAGAAGCTGTTTTGATTTTCAACGACGAACTTAAAAAGCATGCTGCCTATTTTCACAAGCAATCGGCCCAACTTTTCTCAAAAAACCGGTTTATCGCCGCTCAGTTTAAGGCCCTGCTCAGCAATGAGTTGTGGAAAAGCATGGCCAGTCATGCCAACGCAATGGCACACCTTTTAGCCGCTGAAGTATCCAGAATTGAGGGAATAACCATCACACGAAGTACCGATGCCAATGGCGTTTTTGTGATTATTCCGGACTATGCCATTGCACCACTTCAGGAAAAGTACCGCTTTTACGTGTGGGATGAAGCCACACTGGAACTTCGGTGGATGTGCTCGTTCGACACCACCGAAGACGAAGTGCATCAGTTTGTAGCAACTCTAAAGGAAATAATCAGCTCACATTCAGGCTGATAAAGCAAAGCCTTCGTACCAGTTCATCAGCATTTACCGTGACGTTGTTTATTCAGCCACATAAAGCTGTCCCATTTCAAAACGAACAACGCGAATGGTTGTGCCCTGAGCAATAAATCCACCTTCGGAAACGGCATCGTACAGCTTGCCGTTTAGTTTTATCTTTCCGGAAGGACGTAAATCGCTGTGAGCCACCCCCTCCTGCCCTACCAATTCTTTCAGACTAAGTTCAACACCCACATAGCCTTCACTGTTTTCGAGGTTGGTATTTAATGCAATATTCCGGAAAATACCTTTACTGCCGATTCGGGAACTGAGATAAAGTACCAACGCAAATCCAAAACCAGTTCCCAGTATTACCGTCATCAGGGCTTTACCAACTCCTCCGGTTTCAACTCCATCGAAATTAAAATCAACATTTTCGAGCAAACTCAGGGTAAGGCCGGCCACTACAAACACAATTCCGGAGATTCCCGCTATTCCGAATCCGGGAATGACAAAGATCTCAAGGCCTATGAGCACCAGTCCGATGACAAACACAATGATTTCCCAGTTGGCAGCCATCCCTTCAATGTACAAGGGAGCAAAGTAAAGCAATGCAGCGGTGATGGAGACGATAAGCGGGAAACCTACCCCGGGTGTTTGCAGTTCAAAGTAGATTCCACCGATAATGAGCATGATTAAAATTCCCTGGAAGATTGAGCTCATCAGGAAGCCACGGATATTATCCATGGTTGTGGGACGAAAGATAATCAGTTCGTAATCCTCAAATTTCAGATGTTTGGTAATCACCTCATCCACATTATCGGCCAACCCTTCGCAATAGCCGTATTGCTGTGCTTCGAGGGCGGTGAATGTCAGCGTTTTACCTGAGTCAATCAGATTGGGAACCACGGTACGTTCATCGACCATGGCTTCAGCGATTAGGGGATCACGCTTCCAGCGGTAGGTTGTATCGTTGCCGCTGATGATGGTATCCTTACCGTGTGCTTCGGCTGTGGCACGCATGGTAGCACGCATATACGACTGGTACTTGTCGGGCATTTGTTCGCCGGTTTGATTCACAACAGTGGCCGCACCAAAGCTTGCTCCGGGGCGCATGAATATTTTGTCGCAGGCTATGGAAATGAGTGCCCCGGCGGAGGCAGCATTATTATCAATGAAAACATAAACGGGTAGTTCCGAATTAAGAATTTTTGTACGAATGGAATCAGCATAAACTACTTCTCCGCCATAGGTATTCATATGCAATAAAATGGCATCTGCATTCTTCTCTGCTGCTTCTTCAAATCCTTTCTGAATGTACAACCACGTAGTACTGCCTATTTCCCGTTTTATATCGATCTTAAAAATCACATTCTCAGTTGCATACATTAACGAAAGACTTAGGAACAATCCCACAATAGTTAAAAATACTAATTTTTTCTCCATTTTTTGAAATATTTTTGCACAAATATAATCATAATTCGAAAATAAAACCCTATATTTGCATCGGGTAATTTTAAAAAAGTATACCCAAGCGATCTTTTTAGCACATTGTTCAGTATAGATAACTGACCGTCAATTACTTGCTTGTAATATCTGTATTTATTCACACAAAAATTACAGAAAATGAAAAATGTACACATTGAAAATGAGCTGGTAGCGTTGCAAAGTAATATGCGTAATTTTGCTTTTTCGCTTACCCTTAACCGGGAGGAAGCAGAAGACCTGTTGCAGGACACTACCCTTAAAGTATTGGACAATCAGGAGAAGTTTACTGACAATGTTAATTTCAAGGGATGGGTTCTCACCATCATGAAGAACATCTTCATAAACAACTATCGTAAAATTGTTCGTAATCAAACTGTTGTAGATCGCACTGAAGATTTGCATCATCTGAACATGCCACAGAACTCAGGCTTCGACAGTCCGGAAGGTTCGTACGCGATTGGTGAGATTAACAACAGCATTGAGGCATTTGCCGACGAGTACCGTATCCCATTCTCGATGCACGTTCAGGGTTTCAAATACGAAGAAATTGCCGAACACATGCATCTTCCCATCGGAACTGTTAAGAGCCGGATTTTCCTGGCACGAAAGCGGTTACAGGAACAGTTGAAAGACTACCGTTACTAAAACGTATACAAAGCAAAAAACCGCAGAACTTTCTGCGGTTTTTTTTGTTACTAACTCTGTAAATGATTTATTATGAATGAAGGTATTATAATGCTCGGGAGCAATATAAACTCCGAAGAAAACATACGAATTGCCAAGGAAAAAATCAACGATAAATACGAGATTATTTCTGAAAGTGCTGTATTAATTACTCTCCCACGTAGTAAAAAATACCGCAATCACTTTCTGAACCAGGCTATTAAGATTCTTTCGGATGAATACTATGCAGATACGGTAAAGTTTTTTAAGCAAATTGAAAAAGAACTCGGGCGAACAGATGAAGGAAAAAACGAAGGTATGATTCCGATTGATATTGATTTTGTATTCTGGAACGATTCGGCCATGCGCAACGACTACGACCGTTGGGATTTTGTACGCATCTGCATCGATCAGATTAAGGATAAACCATCGACCAGCATTTTATAAATAACTTTCAATTTATAGTAACTGAATATCTTCCGGGGCTGTATAATTCGTTGGTGCAGCTTCTTTTTTAACAATCCTGTATCCCAGACTGGCAATCAGTATACTCATAAGTGGGCTCACGTAGCAGAACACAGCATAGGGAAAATACACCAGCGTAGAAACACCTAACACGGTGCTCTGGGTCATACCACAAGAATTCCAGGGCACCAGCACCGAAGTAACCGTCACACTATCCTCCATACTCCGGCTGAGCAATTTACTCTCGTATCCTCGCTGTTCGTACAACTCCTTGTAT
>JANJXE010000080.1 GCA_024709185.1 Paludibacter sp. | reverse complement strand
ACCTGTTGAGTGACCACTTTTACGTCGTTTTTGCTTACTCTGTCTAGTTTAATGTCGGTAAGAAAATCACTGATTTTTTTTATTTTATTTATTACAAGGGGATAAAAAAAATATACAGCCTGCCAGTTACGTACTGATAGTGGAAAATGAAGGGTATCGGCATCGAGGTGAGCAATTTGAGGATTTACGGATAATTGATAATCAGCTTCTCGTTGAAAACTTTTTATATCCAGCGACACATCCAGAGAGTGGAAGGTGTTTTGCAGAGGTGAAATAATCAGATGGGTACGATCTTTCACCAACTGATGGGTCTCAGAATAAAACAATTTTCCGCTAATTCTTGTCAGAGAAGAATAGATATCTGCTGCCTGTGAATAGTTAAACTGAAACCGGGTAAGCAATTCACTTAAAACAAACCGGGAATTGGGCAATTTAAGAAAAGGAAGTATTTCAATCAGGATACGGTTGTTTTCTGTAATCACCAACTTTTTTGTTAACAGCTCCAACTGATTGTACTGGAACTCATAACTTTCATTTAATGCGTTGATTGTATCACGGATTGTAAGGTTAAAGGAGGGATTAATCGATAGGAGCAGTGGTACTAACTGATGACGGATTTTATTACGGGTAAAATCTGTATCCAAATTGGTTGAATCGGTAATGTAACTTAACTGATTATCTGCAAGATAAGTGATAATTTCTTTTCTATCTGTTATCAACAACGGGCGGATAATAAAGCCTTTAGTAGGTTGAATTCCCCGCAAACCTTTTAATCCGCTGCCCCGGGTCAGATTCATCAGCATGGTTTCGATGGAATCATCGGCATGATGACCTACTGCAATGTATCCGGCATTGTAATGACATCTAAGTTCTTCAAACCAGTTGTACCGAAGCTCCCTGGCAGCCATTTCAATCGAGATAGTATTGTCATGAGCATAAGAAAGGGTAGAGAAGTGAATTACACGAAAGGTTAGGTTTAAATCTTCCGCCAGCTTTTGGGTAAATTGTTCGTCACGATCCGACTCTTCACCCCGGAGCTGGAAGTTACAATGAGCAACGATACACTGGTGTCCTAAACGGTGTAAAATATGCAACAAAGCTACTGAATCGGCCCCGCCACTTACACCAACAATAATGGGCTGTTCATTGCTGATCAGGTGCTTCAGATCAATAAACTTTTTTACCTTATTTTCTAGTGTAGACTTTTTCATTCAAATTTGGTAATAATTAGTTGTTCCAGTTGCTTAGTTTTCAAAGGCTCATGGGTTGCCCATATAACCAATGGATTGTATTCCATGAATTCCTGCTCCATAAATTCAATGATTTTACTCTTCAGAGCATGATCTATACCTGTAAGAGGTTCATCCAGCAAAATCAAATCAGATTGCATTATCAATGCACGTGCAAGTGCTACCCTTTGTTGCTCTCCACCGCTTAGTGTTGATACAGGACTCGAATGATAAGCAGTTAATTCGAATTTGTTAATCAGCATTTCGATGCGTTCTGCTTCTGTTTTGCTGATTGATGGAAAATCAGGTAGTACAAATGCAATATTCTGAAAGGTGGTCATGCCTGAGATTAAACGCTTGTCCTGAAATGAATACGAACAGCTTAATATTTTGCTAAGGTCAATTTTTCCGGAATTCTTTTTCAACAAATCGGCCAATATTAAAAGGAGTGTTGTTTTGCCGGTTCCTGAGGGGGTGGATAAAATTGACAGTTTTGAGTTATCAAGTTGCAAATTGAACTGCTTAAAGACTTGTGATGTCTCAGTGATGTAATTCAGATTAGTAATGCTTACTTTACGAATAGCTTTTGCTAACTGAATGGAGCTTGATTTGGTTTTTTGATTTATTCTGATGGTGTAAGGTTGCGTCGCTACTAATGAAATCACTTTTTCTGCCACAAATCCCCAGGTAATCGCTACCAGTGTCCAGGATAGCAAACCGGGCATGTCGATGTAGGCCTGTGACTTTTTCATTAATGCTCCAATCCCCATCGACGGACTGGAAAGTACTTCTCCGATGATGATTGCCCGCCAGCCAAATCCTATTGCTGTAGCCAGACCTGCAAACAATAACTCTTTTGATTGAAGAAAATAGACGTAGCGAAAACGTTGCAGCAATGATTTGCGATAGAAGCGGGCCATCTCCACCAGTTTAGGGTCGGTGTTTTCCCAGGCACTCAGAAAGTTCTGATACAGGATAGGCAACATGGTGATACACCCAATGATAATGGGCAAGTTCGTAGGTGTGAGTAATAACAGGGCTATTAATACCACCGCAATCACCGGAATGGAACGCAAAATAACTACCAGCGGGTGAAAGAACGATTTCCAAAAGGAAGAATGCAGAGCGATAACCGATGCCGGAAGTGCAATTAGTGTAGCCAACAGGAAAGCCTCAAAACCCCTGAGAATGGTGAGAAAGATGGATTGATAAAACGGGAGTGAACCCGCAAGCACTGCAATTTCTTTTATCAATTGTAAAACTGAAGGGAAAAGGGCCGGATGCTGGATTCGGTCTGCTGCAAGCTGCCAGAGTAATACTATGGCAGCAATGCTAATCCAGGCAGGTGAGGGTCTACTCTTCATCAACAATAAATGCTTCGTCGGGCAGTTTCCCACCTATACTGGCAGGATCGAAAGTGTAGAAGATATTCAGATATCTGCCGATTTCTTCCCTGATAGCCGATGCTTTAACAAAATCGATATTACACAAGGGGATCGATCGCATGGCTGTGGCGATATCGTCGGCAAATTTATACTCAACCATCAGCGATGCAATTTTTTCAGGCCGAAGCATAGTGTACATACAACTGGCTTCCACGTGGGAAACCATTTTACGAACATATTCGGGATGCTTTTCCAGAAAATCGGACCTTACCAACAGTGCAGTTTGTGCAAACATGTTTTTTTGCAAGTGATTCTGATTTGTCTCCACTGTGAGTTCACTGATGATTTTTAGTTTGCTGTCTCTACTGATGAGCATACTGACTAATGGTTCGGAAACGATAGCTGTACTGATTGTGCGATTGAGTAGTGCCAGGGCTACTTCCTGATTTGTATTAAAACTATAATCAATATGAATATTCCTGAGTTGCTTTGACTTCATGTAATGCCTGAACAATACATCTGCTGTGGCGCCTTGTCCGAAAATATGAATTGTCAGGTCGTTTAAGTCGCTGGTATCGTGAATAGTACTGTCATTGGTGACAACATACAAGGTTCCCCAGACCGGAATAGCCAGCAAGCGGTAATTTACATTCTTGTTGTACAGGTTGGCTGCCATCACTGTGGGCAACATGGCAAAATCGAGTTTATTTTGCACCATCATAGCCTGGATTTGCAAAGGTTCCGATTGCACCATCACTTTTACCTGCTTTCCATCTATCACAGGCGGCTGGTCAATAATGCGCATCATACTGATAACTGAAGGTCCATCGGGAATGGCAATTACAATTTCGTCACCCGGGGAGTTGCTACAGCCGAACAGTAGTGTTGTAATGCATACGATCAGTAGTATATGTTGGAACAGTTGTTTCATTGTATAGTTGCCGGAACCAGTTTTATAAGTGTTACCTCAGGACGTGCGACTCCTATACGTACCGGAATTCCAATAAATCCGAGTCCGCGCGTGATGTATAAATATTGCGATCCTTCCTTGTATAAACCATCCCATTCCTTGTAAATCCACGAGGAAGGAGATACCATTTTGCCGTACCAGTTGAAAGCCATTTGTGCTGCATGTGTATGCCCCGCCAAAGTTAATGCGATGTCGGGATGATTCAGGATTTCCCCTTTCCAGTGCGATGGATCGTGGGAAATCAAAATCTTGGGTTCACCAGGTTTTGTGCCCTGAAGTGTTTTGTCCAGATTCCCATACTTAGGGAAGGGTGGTTTGCCCCAATTTTCCACACCCAACAATTCCAGCGTTGCGCTATCTCTTTTTAAATTTGTAAACTCATTCAACAATAAGGTAAATCCAAAATTTTTAAGATGCATTTTTACCGAGTCGAGATTGGCAACTTTGTGCTCAGGGCTATCCCATTCAGAGTAATCGCCATAATCATGATTTCCTAATACTGCAAACTTTCCATCACGGGCTTTCAGTTGCTGAAATAAGGGTGCCCAGCCTCGCATTTCTTCCTGGTAATTATTCACCATATCGCCCGAAAAAATCAGCAAATCGGCTTCCTGTTCATTGATTAGCCTGATTGCCGGTTCGAAATAACTGTGATTACTGCCCCAACTTCCGAGATGGATGTCGGAAATGTGCACAATTTTATAGTTATTGAAAGCTTCCGGAAGGTTTTGAATGGGAACTTCTACCGTTCTCAGCTGTGGATTTTTTGGATTCACAAAGGCTCCGTGGGTCATCAGAATAATGGTAAACATAGCCACCAACACGCCGGCATAGCGTATCAGGTAAATCTTTTCTTTCAAAAAAAGATTAACCAGGTAATTCAAAAAATGAAACAGAATGTAGATCAACTTAGGGATGTAAATCAGCATAAAGCCAAAGTTAATCCACATGAAAATATTGAAGGTTTTCGGATCGAAATTTTCATCACTGGCAAATTTCATAAACAGAAATGCGCCCAAAAAGAACACCGCCGGAACGAAATTAAGAATTATTAGCAGAGGTTTTGCCTTGTGTTTTCTTAATTTCAGGTAAAAAAACAGATCGGGTAGTATTACGGTAAGTAACAGAAATACAAGAGCCAATGTATAAAAACGCATATATATGTTGAGTTATGATTGAGGGAACAAAGATACTTTTAAAGATTATATTTTCAAATTATTTCGTGAATCTGCACATTTTTTTTACTTTTGTGTCGCGAAAACGACCATTTGTTCAAATTGTTAACCACATGCCCACATTGCTTTTAGTTGCGATACTGTTGATTCTTACCGCTGAATTTGCTTTAAGCAGGGTGTTGTCGGCCCTTAACATACGTAATTCGCTTCAGCCTCTTCCTTCCGAAATTTCAGATGTCTACACTGATGAAAACTACTTCCGTCAGCAGGATTATTTCCGTACCAATTCCCGTTTTGGCATGTACACTGCCACCTTTAATTTTGTATTGATCGCAGTGATGTATCTCACCGGCGGATTCGGCTGGCTCGATTCGGTGCTGCAACCTATTACCGATAACGAAATTTTACGTTCTTTAGTATTTTTCGGAGTGTTATTTTTGGTTAGCGATATCCTGAATATTCCTTTTGATATCTACGATACCTTTGTTATAGAAGAACGATTCGGTTTTAACAAAGTGACTCCTCGGCTTTTTGTGCTCGATAAGTTGAAATCGACCTTGCTGATGATGGTGTTGGGCGGACTTATTCTGGCGGTTATTGTATGGGTGTATCAGCTAACAAGTACGTATTTCTGGCTGCTCACCTTTGGGATTGTGACACTGATCGGGGTGGTGATGAGCATGTTTTATTCGGAGCTCATTGTGCCTTTGTTTAATAAGCAAACTCCCTTGCAGGATGGTGAACTTCGCAAAGCTATTTCTTCATTTGCTGATAAAGCCGGTTTTAAACTGGATAATATTTTCGTAATTGATGGCTCCAAACGCTCGACCAAAGCCAATGCCTATTTTTCCGGAATTGGTCCTAAAAAACGCATTGTTTTATACGATACGTTGATAGACCAAATGTCGACAGAGGAGATTGTAGCTGTATTGGCGCACGAAATTGGTCATTACAAACACCGCCATGTGTTGAAGGGTTTTCTGTTGACACTTCCTTTTAATCTGGTCTTGTTTTACCTGCTTGGATTAACTCTCGGCAGCGATTTACCAGCGCTTGCAGCCGGCGGTACCGAAGCTTCTTTTCATTTAAATGCTCTTGTGTTTTTTACGATATACACTCCTGTATCGATGGCGTTCGACCTGCTGGGGAATGTGTTTTCCCGTCGCCACGAGTACCAGGCCGATGGTTATGCAGCGCAGTATGGGTATGGCGAATTTCTTATCTCTGCATTGAAAAAACTCTCATCTACTTCGTTGAGTAATCTCACTCCTCATCCGCTCTATGTTTTCTTCAACTATTCACATCCTACTCTATACCAGCGAATAAAAAAGATTCACACATAAATTACTCATTTACAAATCTAATAGTTTAAAGCATGGAACAAGTTATTTATTTCGTACCGTTAGCCTCCATTGTGGCGTTGGGTTTTGCGTATTATTTCTTCAAACAGATGATGAAGGAAAGCGAAGGAACCGATACAATGAAAAAAATTGCGCTTCACGTTCGCACGGGAGCCATGGCCTATCTGCGTCAGCAATACAAGGTTGTAACCATCGTATTTGTGGTACTGGCCTTGATTTTTGCTGTGATGGCTTATTTTAATTTACAAAATGCATGGGTACCCTTTGCCTTCCTGACTGGTGGTTTCTTCTCCGGACTGGCTGGTTTCTTCGGGATGAAGACAGCCACTTATGCTTCGGCCCGTACGGCCAATGCCGCTAAGAACTCCTTAAACAGCGGTTTACAGGTGGCCTTCCGCTCGGGTGCGGTGATGGGACTCACTGTAGTTGGTCTTGCCCTGCTCGATATTTCGGTGTGGTACCTCATCCTCGACCATTTTGTGGAGGAAGTGGATGCTGCGCACAAAATGATTTACATTACTACTACCATGCTTACTTTCGGGATGGGTGCTTCTACCCAGGCTTTATTTGCCCGTGTGGGAGGGGGTATTTATACGAAAGCGGCCGATGTGGGCGCCGACCTGGTAGGAAAGGTGGAAGCAGGAATTCCGGAAGATGATCCGCGCAACCCGGCCACCATAGCCGATAACGTGGGCGACAATGTAGGTGATGTGGCCGGTATGGGTGCCGATCTCTATGAGTCGTACGCCGGCTCCATCCTCGCTACAGCTGCTCTGGGTGCCTCAGCCTTTATGCTCGATCCTGCAATGCAGGTAAAAGCTGTTTTTGCACCAATGTTAATTGCCTCAGTAGGGGTTATTCTTTCAATTATTGGTATTTACATGGTTCGTACAAGGGAAGGTGCAAAAATGAAAGAGTTACTTTCAGCATTGGGTAAGGGTGTGAATGTAAGCTCGTTGCTTATCGCAATTTCTACCTTCGCCATCCTCTACGGTCTGCAAATTCAAAACTGGGTGGGTATCTCTTTCTCGGTAATCGTTGGTTTGGTAGCTGGTATCATTATCGGACAATCAACTGAATATTATACTTCGCATTCGTACCGTCCTACTCAAAAAGTGGCCGAAAGTGCTAAAACAGGTCCGGCCACAGTTATTATCTCCGGTCTCGGACTTGGTATGATTTCAACGGCTATCCCTGTTATTACGATTGGTTTTGCCATTGTGCTGGCCTATCTTAGTGCGATACAGTTCGATCTTTCTAACTATTTATCTGCTTCGAGCCTGAGTCTGGGATTGTATGGAATTGGAATTGCCGCTGTGGGTATGCTTTCTACACTTGGAATCACCCTGGCAACTGATGCGTACGGACCGATTGCCGATAATGCGGGTGGTAATGCCGAAATGAGTGGTCTGGGTAAGGAAGTGCGTCAGCGAACCGATGCCCTCGATGCACTTGGAAATACGACTGCTGCTACTGGTAAAGGTTTTGCCATTGGTTCGGCAGCCCTCACAGCGCTGGCCTTGTTGGCTTCGTATATCGAAGAAATTAAAATTGCACTGGTGCGTATTGCAGAAGCTGCTGGCGATGGTTTGGCACAGGTAGGTGCTGTGAAAATGGATGCGGCTGCAATTAAAGTGGCTTCGTTTGCCGATTTTATGGTGTACTATAATGTTACCCTGATGAATCCTATCGTGTTGGTGGGTGTGTTTATTGGTGCTATGATGGCCTTCCTGTTCTGCGGTTTAACCATGAATGCTGTGGGTCGTGCTGCCCAGAGTATGGTGGAAGAAGTACGTCGTCAGTTCCGCGAAATTGCAGGTATCATGGAAGGAAAAGCTGAACCCGATTATGCACGCTGCGTTGAAATATCAACCAAAGGTGCACAACGCGAAATGATGTTCCCTTCGATTCTGGCTATTGCAGTGCCGGTAGTAGTGGGTGTTATCTTTGGTGTGGCCGGAGTACTGGGTCTGCTCATTGGTGGACTAAGCGCTGGTTTTGTATTGGCTATCTTCATGGCTAATGCCGGTGGTGCCTGGGACAACGCAAAAAAATACGTTGAAGAAGGTAATCTGGGTGGTAAAGGTTCGGATAATCATAAAGCTACCGTGGTGGGTGATACAGTGGGCGATCCTTTCAAGGATACTTCGGGCCCATCGCTGAATATTCTGATTAAACTGATGAGCATGGTTTCGATTGTAATGGCAGGATTGACTGTCGCGTGGAGCCTGTTTTGATAATGTTTAATTATAATAAATGATTAATGGGTGGGAATTTGAAGTTGATTTACAGTTAAAGAAACTGGCAACAGTACTAAATTAGTTAAATGTAAATCTTCACCTAACCCCACCCATTAATCATTAACCATTAATCATTTATCATTAAAAAAAGCTATTTTTCTTCTTTTCAAGGTACCCGTAAATATCTTCCAAATGCGGTATCACTTTGCCTCCGCCAAATTCATACACCCGCGTAATCAATCCATCCAGGAAATCACGGTCGTGCGATACAACGATTAACGTACCGTCGAAATCCTTCAAGGCTTGTTTCAGGATGTCCTTGGTGCGCATGTCTAAGTGATTCGTGGGCTCATCGAGTATCAGTAAATTCACAGGTTCCAGCAGCAGTTTAATCATGGCCAACCGGGTTCTTTCGCCTCCCGATAGTACTTTTACTTTCTTAAAAGAATTGTCGCCGCCAAACATAAACGCTCCCAGCAAATCCTTGATCTTTGTGCGGATATCACCTTCGGCTACATCGTCGATGGTCTGGAAAACGGTAAGATTTTCATCCAGCAACGAAGCCTGGTTTTGCGCAAAATAACCAATTTTTACATTATGACCGAGTTTTAGTTCGCCATCATGCTCCAGCTCGTTCATTATAATTTTTACCATGGTGGATTTTCCTTCGCCGTTTTTTCCTACAAAGGCTACCTTATCACCACGCTCAATCATAAAACTGGCATTGGCAAAAACGGTTTTATCGTCGTAGCGCTTGCCCACGCCTTCGGCTATCACAGGATAGTTTCCCGAACGGGGCGAAGGTGGAAATTTAAGCCGCAGGGCAGAGGTGTCTTCTTCATCCACTTCCAGAATCTGCAGTTTTTCAAGCATCTTAACCCGCGACTGCACCTGCAGGGTCTTCGAATAGGTGCCTTTAAACCGTTCAATGAACTCCTTGTTTTCGGCAATCATCTTCTGTTGCTCGTCGAATTGCTTTTGCTGCTGTGCCCGCCTGTCCTTGCGCAGTTCTAAGTAGTGTGAATAGTTGGCTTTGTAGTCGTAAATCCTTCCCATAGTTACCTCGATGGTTCGGGTGGTTATGTTGTCCACAAAGGCGCGGTCGTGCGAAATCACAACCACAGCCTTTGCCGAGTTAATCAGAAAATCTTCCAGCCATTGAATCGATTCAATATCGAGGTGATTGGTAGGCTCATCGAGCAGAATGACATCCGGCCTACGAAGGAGAATTTTTGCCAATTCGATACGCATGCGCCATCCACCACTGAATTCGGAGGTTTTGCGCTGAAAATCTTCCCGCTGAAAACCCAGTCCCATGAGTGTTTTTTCGATATCGGCATCGTAATTGATTTCTTCAATGCTGTAAAACTGCTCACTCAGCGCCGACACTTCCTCGATCAACTGCATGTAACTGTCTGATTCGTAGTCGGTACGATCGCTCAACTCCTGATTGATAGCTTCAATGCGTTGTTCCATCTCGTTGATGGCTGAAAAGGCAGTTGCCGTTTCTTCAAAAACAGTGCGGTTGTCTTCCAGCAACAAATGCTGAGGAAGGTAGGCCACCACCGTTCCTTTCGGGTACGAAATTTTTCCTTTCGAAGGTTCTCTCACTCCGGCGAGGATTTTCAGCAAAGTGGATTTGCCCGCTCCGTTTTTACCCATCAGAGCGATGCGGTCTTTTTCGTTAATTACAAAGGATACGTCGGAAAATAAAGTCTGGCCACCAAATTCTACGGTAAGCGCGTCGGCTGTAAGCATAAAGATGTACGTTTTTTTAAGCGTGCAAAGATACGCTTTTCTGACCGTTTACCGAAGAAAAATGTGTATATGTGTTTTTACAGCGATGGTTTCAAAATTGAATTGAAAAATTACTTGCAGAATGTAAAAAATGTTATTACATTTGGGCGTTGAAATTTTGTTCTGTTAAGCGGTCAGCAGCATCGAAATCACCGGACAGCACAAGCAAATCTTCAGTTACGATGATTTCGATCGGGTGACCACATTGCGGGAGGAAACCGGCAACAGAGCATTTGAACGGAAAACCACCTACGATGCCCTGGGCAGAATAAAGAAAGAAACCTATCCATCGGGATATTATACAGTCAACCAGTACGACAACGATTATGGATTCCTTCGTGAAGTAAAGGATAAATACGGTCGCCAAATTTGGAAAGCAAACAGCGAAAATGCCAGAGGACAAATAACCGAAGTGCAACGGGGAGGCAAAACCACCAAATTTGGTTTCGACAGCAAAGGTTTGCCAACCGGCATCAAAGCTTCGGGAATTGTTAACCTCAACTACGACTTTGGCAACAATGGCAATCTGAACTATCGCGTTGACAGTATAATGGGACAAAAAGAGGAGCTCGTATACGATGGCATGAACAGGTTAACCAACTGGGATATCTTTCAGAATAATGTATTGGTAAAACAAAACAGCATGGTTTATAATCCCAATACCGGCACCATCACTTCTAAAAGCGATCTGGATAACCTTACCATGCTTTATGGCGATAACGGGAAACCACATGCCTAAACCGGAATCAGTGGTGTTCCCTCAAATTTTCCCACAGACAGTTTAAGGGTCACCTACACTGACTTCAAGAAAATCAAAACCCTTACCGAAGGCAACAACTACTACATCCTGACTTACGGCATCGATGACCAACGCCGCAAATCGGAGTACAAACTTAACGGAGTAACACAAAAAACAAAATATTACTTCGGCGATTACGAAGAAGAAACCGATAATCTTGGAAATTCCAGGAAAATCAACTACCTTAGCGGCGGTGCTATACTCATCACTACCAACGGTGTAGAGACACTGTATTATGGTTATTCCGACTATCAGGGAAAACTGATTGCCCTTGCCAGCGACTCGGGAACAGTTGTAGAACGCTACGCTTATGACCCGTGGGGCAAACGACGTAACCCTGCTAATTGGACACAGGATGATACCCACACAGGCTGGATTGTCAATCGTGGCTACACGATGCATGAGCATCTCGACCAGTTCGGGATTATCAATATGAACGGACGGGTGTATGACCCGCTGACTGCGATGTTCTTTAGTCCCGACCCGTTTGTACAGGCACCGGGGAATTGGTTGAGTTACAATAGGTATTCCTATGTAAATAACAATCCGTTCAGATATGTTGATCCGGATGGGAATAATCCGCTACTAATTGCAGCAGGCATATACCTTCTGTTTTTTACAGATACAGGTTATGACATACAAAAATATTTGTCACCTGTAGCTGTTCATGTTAAAGGTAGTTTAGGGAATGAACGACACTTTTTAGGTATAGAAGCATCTTTCGGAGTTCCACAAATACTTCCTTTAAGTTACAGAAAACATGTTGGAGCTGCTTATTATTGGAGGGATTACGACAACATGTATTCCGGATGGGAAACAAGTCATGGAGCAGAATGGGGCGCTGGTGTTCCTGGCATTACGGCAACATTCTCGACTACATTTTACGATCGCGTTGGAGAAGAGTTTGACCAATATCGTGATCTATGGAGATTAGGAAATCCACTGTTTAGCCTTCAGGCAGAGAATGATGCGGATATGAACATACTTAACTTGCCTTGGTTGCCTAAGCACGAGGCTTCCGACAAACACATGAGTTCTGAAGTTCGACTCCGATTATATGGTTTCATTGAAATTGGAAACACAACGGTTACAGGAAGGTCTTATCCGGGTGCAAATTACGAAAACAAAGGATTATCTGATGAAGGTCCCTATGGAACCTATGAGTCCAAAGACGGTTATAATCCGGATGAATACCGTGCAGGCATTTTATATATACAAATAGGATCTTTCCGTTTCGGCTACAACAGTGAAACCATACGTGACAGAACCCAAAATTGGGTGCATGATCATTGGTTTCCGACACCAAGATTTAGAAAACTAAACAGACCCGGAAAATGGTATTGGGAATATTGTTATTAATATTAAATCTAAGAAATATGAAACATATTTTTATTCCATTCATATTGATTTTTGTGCTGATTAGTTGTAAAAATCTGTTTAAAGATGATGAGGAACTCTCATTCGAAAAGACTCCAAATACAAGTAACAAAATTAGACTTGATGGCTACTATTTTCATGACATCAAATCTGAAGGCACTGGAGTTAATATATTCTATCAGAATGGAACTGTCTTTTTTTCAGGACGGTTAGAAAGTCTTGAGTCTTTTGAAAATAAAATAATAACTGGGGATGTAGTTGGCAAATCAAAGTCACAATGGGGTTTGTACTTATTAAATGCTGATACTATATTAACAAATGGGCTCGCCCTTCTTTCCGGAACATATCATTATACTGAAACTTTCTCCAAATACTTAATATTAAACGACACAACCATTCTATTTAAAGAGACAAAATTTTCAAATGGAAATATAGATTCTTATAACGACACACTTCATTTCAAACAATTCAATCCGAAACCTGATAGTACAAACGTATTTATAAAATAACAAGATGAGAGAAAAAGTGAAAACGGCTACACGACCTTCTTTTCATACAACGATGCCGGTAACCGAGTAAAAATGCATCTCTCCCACAACGGCGCTACCCAACTCACCCGTTACTACATTGGCGGGCAATACGAATTGGATAGCGAAGCAGGTACAGAACGGCTCTATCTGGGAGGTGATGCCTATTCCGCAGCATCTGTTTATGTAAAAGAAGCAGGAAATTGGAAAATTTAATAATATTTATATCAAATAATAATTAATAATCAACCTGTTACCCCAGTATAATGTAGAGGAATTACCTTCCGATAATGGAAATCAAGAGACCCCATTGAGAATTAAAAAATCAAGTAAATCTACAAAAGTTAATAATGTAATTGACTCAGATGTTTTATCTATTAATACAAAAAGATATGTTTATAAAAAACGTTTTTAAATTAATGGAACTTGTATTGTATTGTTTGATAATGGAAAGTTGCACTGGGCATATTGATCTAAATAAATATAATATTGCGACTGAGGCTGTTGTTGATACTTTTATGATTGAGAAATCAGGTATGAGAGTTGTGTATTGTTATGAAGTTGACGGCATTGAGTACAAGACTAGTTTAGTGATGAACCCTGCAAAGAAAATACCCAAGGGTTTTCCCATATTGGTGAGATATTCAAGCGATGATCCGGAAAAGAATATAATTATAACTGATAGTATAGTGGTATTCAATGGCCTGAGAATCAATTATGTTTATAAAACTTATGGTGGATTTACTTATGAACTTTATAGAAATTAATGACAACTCTAAGGAAAAATATATTTGAAAACAAGATAAATAGATTTATCTTGTATGTAGGTATTATTTCCATTTTGATTTTGGTGATAATTAATGTCACAACTCGAAATGAAAAAAAACGTACTCTTGAGAAATTTGGTGTAGAAGTAAAAGCAACAGTAATTGGTATTTGGCAAATCCCAAAACAATATCCAATGGCAATTTACATGTTTCCTATTGGTGATAGATATTATACCGGTGAGATTAGTTTTAGATATGATAGTCTTGCTATTGGTGATGAGGTGCAAGTTATATATTATCCCAAAAATCCCCAAAAAAATAGGTGTATAAACATTCGATTGAAATAGATTAATTATGTGTATTCTCAAGAGAATCTGTATTAAGGTTATTCTGATTATCCGGCAAACTTTGCAATTAACCCTTTGAATGAAACAATTATACAGATGAACAGTTACAATTACTTATGGGGTACACAAATTTTCAGTACTCCTTCATTTATAAAGGAATGGTGGCACATTATTTATAAAATTCCAAGACGATGGTAACCTTTTATGATAAAGAGGAAATATTGTGTTATTTTTACCGTTGATAAATCCAATCCTTAACAAACAAATTGACTGAAGATCCGGAATTATCAAACGTAATCTCCGAAAAATTTTGTACTATGAGAAAAAAATATCTATCTTTGCG
>JANJXE010000266.1 GCA_024709185.1 Paludibacter sp. | reverse complement strand
GTTCCGCATCGAGGTTACGCGCCCGCAGCGTAAGTTTACTCTTGTTGTAAAACGGATTCACCCAGAAAAAACCATTCTGCTTCACGGTGCCTTCGTATTTTCCGAAGAAAATCATCACCCGTGCTTCGTTGGGTTCAATCTGCATAAAGCCAAACCAGAAAAGAAAGTTGATTAGTACCATCACTATATCGGTAATGATAAGTGCCACCAACAGTCCTCCGTCAATCGAAGAATTTGCGAGCCAAATCAAGGCTACCACGCAACCAATCAAAAACGCAATGTTAAACAACAACATGGGAATACCCGGAAGTTTAACTCCACTAAAATCTACTTCATTTGTTTTCATAATGATATTATTTTGATATCGCAAAGATATAAAAACTTTTTGAATGTTTAATGATTAATGATTAATTATTAATGGGTGGGGTGGAATATTCGATTGACTTTTGATTACTTTTGTAACCGTGCAGGGTTCTTTCAAAATAAATAATCACTTGGCTGCACCCATTAATCATTTATCATTTATAATTTATAATTAATCATTCATCATTAAAGATCACTCCATTGGCACTCGAAATTGAACGCAAATTTTTAGTCCGTTCCGATGCTTATAAAACGGAAGCATTCCGGAAAACAGAAATCATGCAGGGCTATATCGCATCCGGCAACGGACGCACGGTGCGGATACGTATCCGCGACGACAAAGGCTATCTCACCATAAAAGGTCCGAGTTTCGATGGCGGTTTATCGCGCTACGAATGGGAGCATGAAATTGCTCTGAGTGAAGCCCGCGAACTGATGCAGTTGTGTGAGCCGGGCATTATCCACAAAACCCGCTACGAAGTACAGGCCGGCGATCTTATTTTTGAAGTCGATGAGTTTTATGGTGAGAATCAGGGGTTGGTGGTAGCCGAAATTGAGCTGCCCTCGCTGCAAGCTTCTTTTGTCATTCCTGAATGGCTGGGTGAGGAAGTCACCGGACAAAAAAAATATTACAATGCGCAGTTAAGAAGAAATCCGTTTTTAAGCTGGAATGAACTTGTCAGCTGATGTACAGAATGAATAAAACGATTGATTCATCGACACATTCTCAAAATACAGGTTATTAATTTTCGGAAATTACCGTTAATTAGTGTGTATATTATATCGCGTGCGATTTATTTGCCCTACATTTGTATCGCAAACGATATAATATATAAAACAAACAGAATAATGACACAAAATTTTCATCAATTTACCGCTACATCGCTTCAGGGAAAAGAAATTGCGATGGAGAGTTACAAGGGCAAGGTAGTACTGGTAGTGAACACGGCCAGCAAGTGTGGCCTCACACCGCAATACGAAGGGTTGGAAAAACTCTACAAAACCTATAAAGACCAGGGACTGGTAATTCTGGGCTTCCCCTGCAATCAGTTTGCAAATCAGGAACCCGGCGATGCGAAGGAAATATCGGAAGGTTGCCTGATTAACTACGGCGTGAGTTTCCCGATGTTTTCGAAGGTGAATGTAAACGGCCCGACAGCGCATCCCATCTACAAGTACCTGAAAGCAGAGCTGCCTGGATTTCCGGGCAACAGCATCAAGTGGAATTTTGGCAAATTTCTCGTTGATAAAAACGGTAATCCTGTGAAGCGATTCTCGCCCTATACGGTTCCTGAAAAGTTAACGAAGGATATTGAAAAGCTTTTAAAAGCATGATGGATTGTTAAATAAAGGAGACGAACTTCACCAATCGTCTCCTTTTTTGTAGCTTTGTGTATGAAACAGCTATTCATCCGGGTGAATATGATCCTTGCATTCACATGTCACACCAGCGTTTAAAAAATACTTTCACATGAAATACGAACAACTCAAACTCGACAATCAGCTCTGTTTCCCGTTTTACGCAGTTTCGAGGCTGATAATCCGCGAGTACCAGGACGACCTCGACAGGTTGGGAATTACCTACACCCAATACCTGGTGATGATGGTGCTGTGGGAAAACGATGGGCGAACGGTGAATGAAATTGCACAAAAGCTGATTTTGAACACCAACACGGTGACGCCGCTGCTCAAACGCATGGAGTCAATGGATTTGCTTCTACGTACTCCTTCCGAAATTGATCAGCGCAAGGTGGTGGTTTCGTTAACGGAAAAAGGCAAAGCAATGCAGGAGGATGCCGCTGAAATTCCGCTGCGATTGATGCGCAAGATGGGCGGTGACCCTACAGCCCAGCAACTGGAAGAAGTGGAAGTGCTGAAGTCGCAACTCTATGGATTGATCCAAATGCTGGAACAGTTGCAGAAAAAACAATACTGAATACTCAGTCGTTTTAAAAACGTAAAGAGCAGTACTTTCCAACTAAAATTGTAAATTTGCAAGCCTCAACATGAACTATATGCTCGACCTTACTCCCGAAAACCGCATTCTGCATCAGCAAGCCGATAGCCTGCGAAAAGATTTTACCGACTTATACGAACAGTGGAACTATATGCTTACTTACGAAGAGTCTGCACTTAACGCCCTGTATCTGAATGAAATTGGCGGTCAGCAATTCGAAGCTCACCGCCTCACCACAGAATTGGCACATCTGAAGCACAAAATTCAACTGGCTCAGGCTTATTTCAACCGCAACGTACAACCCGACTGGGCCACAATTGACCAACAGCTGGCACATCAGCTGGCAGTATATCAGCGTAAACTAAAGGAAGAAGCAGCCCGGTTGGCCGAGGCAAAGCAATACCTGAGAAGCGGTTTCCTCAACGAAGCGGAAGGATTTCAGCTGAAACAAGCTTACAGGCAATTAGTGAGAGCACTTCATCCCGACCTGAATCCGGATCAAACGGAGGCCGACAGGGAACTCTTTTTGAAAGTGCAGGCGGCTTATCAACTGTGCGACCTGCCAGCACTGAACGGGTTATTGTTAATGCTGGGAAAGGACACTCCCTCAACAGCGATTACTACCAGCGACTTAACTGCTGAAGTGAGAATGCTGAGTGAGAAAGTAGTGGCTTTGCAGAAAAAAATCGATCAGCTCGGCGCAAAGTTCCCTTTTATGTATCGTGAAAAACTATCGGACGAGACCTGGGTGGCGGCAGAAAAAGAAAAACTAAACCAGCAAATCACTGATCTGGAGAAAGAAATAACCGAAAAAACAAATTACCTCGAATTATTGAAAACATGGACACCGGAATCACTACATTAAGCCCCGAATTGTTGGCATTGATTGGCAGCGGAGGTGTAACAGCCCTGGCACCTTTCACCCGTGAAATTTACCTGCTCGATATCACCGTTGCCGGCACCAGCTTTTGTGCTACAATCGATGAATTAGAACCACAACTTACTGAAGGTGTGGTGTTAAAGATGCTGCGCGACCCCGACAACAAACACGACCAGCAGGCCATTGGCATTTACCTCGACACCACCCGCATTGGCTGGGTGCCGCAGGAACAAAACGAAGTCATTTCGCGCCTGATGGATGCGGGAAAAGCTTTTTTCTGCAGAGTGATTTACACCGCCCGAAAAGGCAGCTGGCGCAAAGTGAAGGTGAAGATTTTTATGGTGGAATAGTCATTTACCCTGAATTGCATCAAAGACAAAGTCCTGTTTAAGCACAATTTCCGATACAATCAGATTGCCGGGATATCAGGTTTTTGGATTGAAAAATGGATACTCCTTTACCGATTGAAACTCCTTATCAAGCAATTGTTTTTCCTGTCGGGAGAGCGGTTTGCCAAAAATTTCTTCGATATGATCGACGCAAAATGAAAAATTCCGGAAGTCACCGGGAGGTACAATCACATCTGCTCCCGTCTGAATCGTAAACTTGAGCGCGGCAATTCCAAATTCCCTGTTTTCCACATCAATTGGTTTGACCCATGATTTTTGATAGCGCGAAGTGCTTTTTTCGTTTTGGAGCCAGCGCCTGTGCGCTAAGCCTTTGATAGCGAGAACGCCCATTCCCTGTCGTTTTGCTTCTTTAACCGCATCGAGACCCCAGCCATCGAGTTTTATCATTTGCCAGTTGGTGGGAAACATCAGCGAATCGAAATCGTACATGGCCATCGCACGAAGTGCCTGCTCCTGGGAGTGTGCCGAAAAACCCACTTTGCGAATTCTGCCCCGTTTCTTTTCCAGTTCAATCATTTCCATAATACCGTTTGGGCCGAAAATCTGTTCAACATCTTCCGGTTTGCTGATATTATGCAACTGATAGACATCAAAATAGTCGGTATGCAAAAGCTTCAGCGATTTTTCAAATTCGATTTCAGCAGCCTCTCTCAACCTTTTGGTGGTTTTACAAGCCAGAAAATTATCCTTCCGAAAGGGTTTTAAGGAGATGCCCAGTTTTTCCTCGGCATCGCCATAGCTGGGAGCCACATCAAAATAATTAATTCCCCGGTCCAATGCCCAGGCAACGTAATTGTCCGATGCTTTTTGCCCGTCCTGCGACGATACAATTCCACCGTAAACAACCGGAAAAACCTCGAATCCCGTCTTACCCAGCACTCTTTTCAAGGATTTGTTTGTATGCGGCTTCGCGGGTTGTTCGGCAAGCAGGTTGGAAGTTACACCCGAAGTACCCAGGGCCAAAGCCCCAACAAAACTCTTTTTGATAAATTCGCGCTTATTCATACGGTAATAATTTATTTTTTAATGGTCGTATGGAACTC
>JANJXE010000264.1 GCA_024709185.1 Paludibacter sp. | reverse complement strand
GCGCACTTATAGTCCACATGTGATTCACCCCTTCTTCGATACCATGACGCAATGCACGGGCTTTGTTATGACCATTTACAATGATAATCACCTCCTTTGCGTCCATGATAGTGCCTACTCCCACCGTTAAGGCAGTTTTTGGAACCTGTTTCACATCGTGATCGAAGAAACGCGAATTCACAATAATGGTATCCTGAGTAAGTGATTTTACACGGGTACGGGAAGTTAACGAAGATGCAGGCTCGTTAAAGGCAATATGTCCGTCGGCACCAATACCACCCATAAACAAATCGATACCTCCGTATGCTTTCATTTTGTCCTCGTAGGCCACACATTCAGCTTCCAGATCAGGAGCATTGCCATTGAGGATATTGGCATTTTCTGGCAAAATATCGATATGACTGAAGAAATTGGTCCACATAAAAGTGTAATAACTTTGCTCATGATCGCGTGGGATGCCAACGTATTCGTCCATATTGAAGGTAACAACATTTTTAAACGAAACCTTTCCCGCCTGATACAGTTCAATCAGTGCGCGGTAAGTGCCCAGTGGTGTTGAGCCAGTAGGAAGTCCCAAAACAAATGGATGTTCAGCAGTAGGCTGTGCAGTGTGGATTTTTTCGGCAATATAATTGGCCGTCCATTTTGAAATCAATGCGTAATCGTCGTGGATAATAACTCTCATATCGTATGTTTTTAGTTTAACGGCGCAAATTTACAATTTATTAACGATATAAACGAATTTCGCGCGATAAACCATGCTGTGTTTTGACAGAAATACGTGTTAAATCTTCAGTTTGATCAACAAGCGTAGCAAATTGGGTATCTTTTAGCGACCATTTTCCTTTAATGGCAATGGTAAACTGTGACTCTTTCGAAGGATTATCAACCCAGTTGCGTGAATACACAGTCCGTTCAATACGTTTTCCCTGTTCATCGTAAAGCTCATCGGAAGGTCCTTCGTAGAAGCGCAAATCAGGATCTGCCACACTGATGATTAGCTCGTTGGGAGCTATGGGTCGAAGCATTAACAAACAAGGCTGATCGACTTCTTCGATTATATCAACACCTTTACCTGCCTCAAAAAACACTAAGGCAACGATTTCGGTAGAAAAATCTTTCACTGCATGAAGAAGCGAATCGCGGCGCAACACCTGGTACAGTTCATTTTTTTTGAATAAGCGACCCACACTTGTCGAACGAGCTGCGTCGGGTTGCACCAGAACCATGTATTCATACCCATCTGCAAGCTGTGCTTTTTCACCATGATTGATATAAGCAAGCGAAAAAGGATGCTGCGTTGGCTCATCGGTCTCCTCGTGTAACGAATGCTGAACCGAGCGATTCAACACCACTTCGGCATTACGAACAAAGAACTGATTTCCAAAACCATCGTTAAGTGTGGTCAGTTTATCGTTTCGTTTTTTAGAAAAAGGAAGCCCGGTAATTTTGCGATCATTCAGATAGGGAGCTTTTTCCGACGATGATGCTTCGGCTTGAAACAAAGTCGTATGCACTTCGCTGCCATCGAGAGCTGATCGTACATTTGATCCCAAAGCAATAATACGGTCGTCGATGAAAAAGTACGACTTGCGAGCCCGGAGCGAACCATTGTACTTATCGTGTTCGTGTAATTTCATTGCATAGATACCCTGGTTGTTTTCGAGCGTCACACCTCCGGCAAAGGCTTCATCGGAAAGCAGCATTTCTTCGAAACCTGAATTGGCATCGATATTACGGATATCCGATTTCAGATTTTTAATTGGTAGCACGGCAGCTGTTGTTCCCGGAAAATGATTCCAGTCCCAGCCTTCTTGTCGAAAACCCGAACCATTATTGGAAACTGGTGAGCCTGAAGTGAGTAATTGCAGGTTGCCGTGGGCCAGGTACCTTCCATAATGATTTGCACCCCGATAGGTCTCAGTTGCCCAGAGGTAACGACTATGCCCCCTGACAGAAGCCATCCAGTTATCTCGGCGATGCACTACCATCGACGAATACGGAAACGAACGATTGCCCTGAGGATCGGGTTCAGCCTGAATGCCAGCTTTCAAAAAGTGACGGGCTTCATTAACCGGTTTTTCTTCAGTAAACTGATTTTCGTCAAGAGTTGCCTGACTTTTTACCAAACGAAGATAGGCCGATGCCAGTTCCTTATCAATTGAATCCCGGCCATCGGGTGAACCGGCAAGTGCCAGACGGGCATAGTGAGTAGGTACCAAACGACCTTTTCCATCGGGATGCCTTCCCGATAGCGATAGCGGCCATTGAAGCAGATTGGTATAATACCGCATAGCCAGCAAAGCCTGTTTCAAAATTTCATGTCCCTGTTGCCCAATAGAGAAAATAGTTCCGTGCAGCATCCAAACTGCATTCGTCGCACCGGTAAGTCCGCCAACTGCATAGGCCGGATATGTATTACGGTGATGAAACATGCTTCCATCCACTTTAAATGTTCCCTGTGTTCCGTCGGAATATTGAAGTCCGTTATCAATCCAGCGCGATAGTGCTTTGAGGTAACGTACCTGATCAGCCGAATATTCCATCATCAGGATGGAAGCCAGTCGCCCGGAAAGCGAGGTATTAAAGGCATCGACATCCATTCCCGAAACGGTGGGTTTGATTTTCACTTCGCCTGTACCGGCAAACCATTCCATTGCCTGTTGAACGTCCTGTAAAAGACCTTTTGCAGCGAGCTCCTTCTTCATTAGCAACATTGCCGGATAATACTGACGCATAGCATAGCCCAGGTGGTGCAATGTACCCATACTGCTTCCCGCTCTGAATCCCTGGTCCAGCATATGTTTAACAAGCAGTTCGAACATTCCCGACAACTCTTTCCTTTCTTCGTTATTTACAGAAATGTGGTGAGCAATGGCAATATCAAACAATAAATCGTTGTAGGAACTGATGCCATTAGCTTTCCCAAAAAGAATAGAGTAGCGGGGTGCTCCCAGTTTCTCGTAGGTTTCGCCGTAGCGTTCAAAGAAAACCGGACGTCCGCTGATAGAACCTTCCTTGCTTAATTTTATTCCATATACTGCGAATCGTTTTTTCAGGGCAGGCAACGCCTTTGGTCGTACACCTTCGGTAAGCAATCGCACAAAACGCTGCTCCACAGTATCGACACTGTTCTTCTGACCTGTGTTAACGACTGATAGCACATCGATATCGAACGATTTATTCCAGGAATCGAGCAGAATGAGCCAGTGGTTTTTCGTTCCTTTGTTAATAAAAGGAGCCTGAAAACTGGCAGTATGCTGCCGCACATCCTGCCATGAAGAAAGCATTACATGATCTAAATACAGTTCGCCGGCAGAAGCTCCATTGATCTGCACACGCAGCTCGTTCATTCCGGAATGAGGTGTACCCTGCATATCGCGTTCGAAAGCAACCCATGCCCCACTCCATCCGTTGAAATTCAAGTTGTAATCGAACCACGAACATAGGCTATCATTGGCATAGAAGGAAAAACGTAGTGTTGCATCCTTCAGATTAACAGGAGAATACAGCCAGAACACAAAAGTCGATACTGAATTATCGTTCGTGTTTACCTGAGCAGGGAGAAAATTGATTGGCTTCTGTACCTTCACAACCGCACCATCACTCTTCCATTCCCATCGCAACGATTTTTTTCCATGTTTATAATGCTGTTGCGAAACCGAAAGGACAGACGAAGCATCTCCTTTAAAAGGTGCTGTGTTATCTTCAAATGAAAGAATCGAAGGATGTGTAAACTCATTGTATCCTGCAAATGCAGGCACCGAAAGTAACAAGCACGACAGTAACAGTCCGGAAAACCAATTCAACATATCCTGAGTTTATTTAGTTGCTTCCAGTTTTTGTTTTCTCACTAATGCTTCCAGAAAATAATAATCGGCATAGTTCAGCGGAACATCCACTTCATGACCATGTGGAATGCTTCCTACCGAATGACGAAGCAGGAAGTGATGATTGGTACCAACAGTCGCCAGATAAGCAGGTGATGCCAACGAAGCTATAATTTTATCGGCTGTAGCCTTGTAAACTGTATTGGTTGTATATGTACTCATTTCATACAAAGCAGAAGCAATAATGGCCGCCGCCGATGCATCACGCGGTTCATTTGGTATGTCGGGTGCATCAAAATCCCAGTAAGGTACATAATCGGCCGGCATGCGCGGATGATTGAACAGATACTTGTAGATATTTTCGGCCAGTGAAAGGTAACGCTTATCGCCAGTTTCACGGTAGCAAACGGTATATCCGTAGATTGCCCAGGCCTGTCCACGGGCCCATGCAGATGCATCGGAAAAACCCTGTGCGGTTTCATGACTTCGGGCTCCTCCTTTTATTTTATCATAATCCACAACATGATAACTACTGTAATCGTCGCGGAAATGGTTGGCCATGGTCACGTCGGCATGACTTACCGCCATCTTATAATACGATGAATCGCCACTGAGACGGGTAGCTTCGAAAAACAATTCCAGGTTCATCATATTGTCGATAATAACCGGACAGCTCCAGCCGCGTTTACCCTGCCATCCACGATCTTCGTCCCAGGACTGAATGACACCGGGAATTGGACGAAAACGGGTTGCCAACGAACGTGCAGCTTCGATCATCACCTCTTTATAGGCTTCATTGCCGGTCACCCGCAATGCATTGCCATAACTACTGTTAATCATAAAACCAACATCGTGATGCCAGGTAAGGTACTTGGCCGAATCGAGATGTTCGGTATATTTCACACCCAGCGTTTTCCACTTTTCATTGCCGGTAAGGTCGTACATATACCACATCGAACCCGCAAAAAATCCACTGGTCCAGTCTTCAATTGAGACGTATTGAATTTTGTCGTTTTTCACTGTACGGGGAATCAATACTTTACCGCTGCGTTCAATCAGTTCAGTTTGAAAACCAATTTGTTGTTCAGCCACAGCTACCGTTTCCTGAATCAGGTTAGTGGTTTTTTCTTCTTTAGCCTGAGCGCAGGAAAGTAAAAGACCTGCAATGGCAACCGTTGATAAAAATCGTAGTGTCATAGAGTTATATTATTTATAGATTTATCCATTTATACGAAAAAGTTTTTCCATCGTGAGCTTGTACACGGGCTATGTAAACCCCTTTTTTCAATTCGTTGAAAGGAAGTTCAACTACTTTTTTATGTTGAAGCACCTGTTGATGCAGCAGTTTACCATCCAACGATACCAGCTGAAAGGAGAACTCACTTACTGATTGATCAGCGAGCTCGAGTCTCAATCCATACTGACCGGAATAGATACGAATCCATTCCTGTGCTTCAGTTTTTAGTAAACTGGTATAACCTTCCGGCTTCAGGGTAAAATAGATAGGTTCACCCTGATTAAAAGTGAGTGTAACCTGCGTTTGTGAACTTTCCGGAGGATATATTTTTACTCCTTCAACATCTTCCAACAGGTACCAGTTTCCCGAGAGTGTAAGTGTGGTCTGAGAGCTGGTTGCTCTCCATCCATACAACGCATCGTTTACCGGTTTAAGATTAGGGTTCGAGGCAGCAAAATGCTGCAGACCTGTCGAAGTATCAGCTCGATGCATCAACAAATGTTCAGCAGTCGACGATTTTACAATGCCCGTCGTCAGATTAAATGCCGATCCGAAAAAGGTGTAAGCATAGATATTCGATGGCTTGTAATACAGAGCATGAAGCGTGGAAGTCTGTGAAATAACCGAATAAGGTGCTGTCACCGGACTGGCCATGGCTGTGGCAAACTGTTGCATTGATTCTGTGGTAGTAGCAGGTAATACCACAAAGCTATGGCTTTTACCTGAAGGCTTTACACCATGTACAATATAGGCTTTGGCCGCAGTCGTTGACGTTACCGGCGATGCAGCATCCGTTCCTGTTTCATAAGGAGTTTTCTGCGAACCTAGAATTAACTGAATATCATCGTTGCCCTGCGGAATAAAATAGCCTGTACCCTGCGGAGTAATTAGCCAGTTGCGCTGTGTACCCGGCAATGTAGCGGTATAGGGCGATGGTTTTTCTTCACCGTTTACAACCAGCGATTTACTCTGCGATGAGATTAAATTCTGAAACAGATTAGTAGCTGTAATCATCGTAGTGCTATAGGTTCCCGAGGAACTAATATTACTGCCAAGACTAATAATCATATCATCAAAAGCATACATTGATTTTTTGAACACCAGGTTCGTGGGAACAAAACGCTGAGTTCCCCAGTTATCATCCTGATCGAAATCAGTTGCAAAAATTCCGCAATCGTTCCACGACAAAGCACCCGAAAAGTTTTTCGTTTTGGTATACTGATCGAATCGGTCGGTGGTATTTTTGTTTGGCATCATATCGGTCCAGGTGGTGTAATGAACAGTAGTTGTTCCGGGTATTACATTCCAGTCCCAGCCTCCACCGTTCGAACTTCCCGGATAGCCACTGTTGGCCTGTGTGCCCCGGTAGGTA
>JANJXE010000259.1 GCA_024709185.1 Paludibacter sp. | reverse complement strand
TCAGGGCCTGCACTAATTTCTGGCTTTTTGAACTATCATCGATGATTTTACGGTCGGTTTCGCTGATTTCAAAAAGCAAACCGGCCACTTCGTCTTCGTTTAAATCGCGCAATACATTAATAAAATAGGAACAAACTGTATGTAAATCGTTGCCAATCTTACGAAATCCTTCTGTTTCAATGGCATGTTTACGTTCGGCAATAGAGGTGCTGTTCTCAGAATTCATGTGAATAATTTTTCAATTGAAGTATTTTATGTACCTAACAATAGAAGCGGATAGTTCGTTCAACAGTGTTAAAAAAATGATAAGCACGATTGAGGTCGGTTTTAAGCGACATTCGGCAAACAAAGATAACCAAATTTCGGATTTTTCCTTAAATTTGTAACCAATTTTGAATCAAAAAAATCAATACTGCAATGGATCAAAAAAATCAAAACCAGCTTAACATTGAATTATCGCCCGAAGTGGCCGAAGGTATTTATTCGAATCTCGCAATTATTTCACATTCCACTTCCGAATTTGTTGTCGACTTTATCCGGCTAATGCCCGGAACTCCGAAGGCAAATGTGAAATCACGCATCATTCTAACTCCCGAGCATGCCAAGCGCTTGTTGTTTGCTCTACAGGATAATATTGCAAAATTTGAAGCTCAAAACGGAAAAATCCGAATTCCTGATAATAACATGTTGCCTCCTATTCCTACCGGATTTGGGGAAGCCTGAGAAAATTGTTTCTCAGTTGACTTCAATCAATCGTGTTTCACTGAATTCGGTGCCGTCTGTTGTTAGCCCTTTGATACGCACGAAATAAGTACCTGTGTGGTCGGAGGTGATAAATGGCAACTGTAGCTTTTCTGGTGAGCTATGACTTTCCATGAGTATTGTTGTCCGGAAGTCGGGTACATTGTGTGGCAGCTGACCAGAAAAGGTGTCGGGTGTTTTTAGTTGCACCCTGGGTTGTGGACCCTTGTAAGTGTTAATCATGGTCGACCGGTCGAGCTGAAATCCTCTGAAATCGCTGGTGTAGGTGCTGAAGGAAACAATTCCATCATACAATTGACCGCTGAAAACGTACTGGCCCCGATACACATCGATTTGTTTTACCAGTGACGCGTCATAGTTTAAGAGCAATTCGTGGTTGAAAACCGGCACATTATCCAGCACCACAAGGGTATTTCCCAGGGTGTATCCTTCAACGCCTTCCCGGTTTACAGCCAGTGTTCGGATGCCATTTATACGACGAAAACGGACATTGCTTACAAATTCCAGGATTACTTCTTCAATTGTATTAAAGCGGGTATATTCTTCCAGTCGATATGTCCATTCGGGAGTCAACGAAGAGGAGTGAACCAGCTTCTGATAACTGTACAATTCTGGTTGAAAGACATCCCTTGCCTGTAAGGCAATATAGCGTTGTACAATGGCAGGAATATTGGCTGAGTCAATTTTCAATTCGGGAAGTTTACAAAGGTTGACTGGTGCAAAAGGAGATTGAAAATCGAGCGTAAACCGTTCGTCTTCACGGGTGTCAATTGAAGTGACCAGTTCGATCGTTCCTTTCAGGTTGCGCGTGATAAATTCATAATCACCGGAGTCGGTTTTTCTACCTGCAATCAGCGAAGGTGTAGTGCCCGGAACCGATAGCAGGACAGCCCGTGTAGCAGGACTGATACCTTTGATGCTGGCAGTAATAATATGTCCTTCGTATTCCGCCAGGTAAGAGGAGGGATTTATCGTTGGTTTATTTAAAGTAAGAGTATCTTTAACGGCAGGAATTTCTTCCAGTCCCATGTCGGCTGCAATGCTCAGGTGATACACCGCCACCCCGGCCGGCACCCCCTCCACAGTCACCAACCCTTTCTCGCGCCGGCCGTAACGCGCTTTGTCGGTACGCACCATTCCGCTCCACCATTGCTTCGTACTTTGCAACGCTCGTTCAGGCACATTGCTTTCCGAAACCTCCAACTGCCCAGCCTTACCTCCCAACTCGCTGTGATGCAAAGTCGCGGCATTAACCACCGCTATAAGCTTGTTGGCAAATACCTCCGACCCTTCGTTGCGCATATACCGGGTATAGGCCCGCAACCGGTAATATCCTGTAGGAAGGTTCCCGGGTATGCTGAGAATTCCTCTTCCTGTGGCATTTTCCACCACCATCATCAGCTGTGCATGCACGCGGTTCGTGTCGGTTAGCTCTACATAAGCCACTTTGCTGAATTCCACAGCCTGTCTGCCTGCATTGGTGGTCGTAACTGTAACTACGATATCTTCACCACTCAGGTAGCTGTTCTTATCGGTCAGCAATTCGATGCGTTCGCGAAAGCCTGCCTGTGCCGAAATGACAATAATGAGCAGGTATACTGTTAGTTGTATTTTCATATGGTAATAATTGTTTTTTTCAAAGTTCGTGTGGAACACGCATTCCTGGATTGATATGGTCTTGTATATGAGGTGGTTGCATGCTCGTTTGATACTTTTTTATCGGTGATCATTTGGCCAAAAATCGGGTTTGTTCTTCGTTCCTCCATTGCGGGTACAATCGATGCACTCAACCGGTGCCCAGGAAGTGACGCCGCCTGCGTTGTCCAATTGATAAATACCATAACCTGCTTTGGAGTAATCCAATACATCGCAACTACGCCCCGTGGGTTCATAACCTGCTTCCTGTGTGGTGATAAACAGCTTTTTTCGCCTCGGAACGCTCACGTCAACATAGCCTATAGCCCATCCATCATTGCTGATTTTCCGGATATTTCCGTTCATCTCCGATGGGATGGGTGCAAACAAACTTCCCATTTCGTCGATGTTTTTCTGCAGATTATTGAAGTACTCGAAACTCTCCTTACGAATGGAATATTGGGTAACTTCAATATGGTACAATTTCGAAATCCGCTTGTTGGAGGCCGGAATCTCAAGTATACGTTTGTTGCGTACATGGTTCTCACTTAGCTGTAAGGTGTTTTCCAAAATCAGACTGGTCGATCGGCTTTGCTGCCAGCAGTGAAAAGTGAGGTTGTATATACCTTCCCGTTCGTCGTAAATTTTCACAGAATCACCCGTCGGATCCCAAATGCCCATCGCATACAGCTCAGCATCGAATTCCCACTGATCGTGGTAGGTCCAGCGGTAAAATTGTGAACCTGAATCGTTGCGGGTGCTGTTGACGAAAATTTCCAGTGGCTTGCCCTGACCTGTCTTATCGAAAGTAATGCTTTCGATCTCCGGGGTTTGCAACGGTGTCAGGTATTCAGATACATATTCTTCGTTGTTCCATTGAATATTTACCCGATAGGCACTGTCGGGATGCAGGGTGCCGGTAGCTATGGCATACAACCCGCGGTCGGGTTGAGTTACATGTGTACGACTTGCTCCTCCTTCCACTTCGATACGTATCATTGCATCGGTAATGGGAATATTAGTGGCAAAATTCTGATCGATGGCATAACTGCGCGAAAGGCGTATCAGGGTGACACTATCGGTAATAGTACCATCCACCACCATCAGTTCATTGTGTTCGCTTACCGAAGTGGGTATGTACTCTGATATGCATGAGCCAAGCACAAGTAGCAGTACGAAAGGTAAAATTAGTTTCTTCTTCATGTTGGTTAAAATTTAATCGTGTACGAAATGTACGGAATCGGAGCGCCAAATATGGAAAGCTGATACCCTTTCAGGGTTGCTCCTGTGGGTTTGAAAAAGATCGAATAGACGTTTTTGCGACCGGTCAGATTGTAAACACCAAACGACAACATGCTGTGGGTGAGTCGTGTTAGATGATGACTTGGTTCAATATTGAAGGAAGCATCCATCCTGAAGAAATCCGGAATCCGGTATTCGTTGCGGTTCGAATAGTACACATATTCACCTCCTGCAAACCGGTATTTCCCCACTGGCAAGGTAATGGGGCGGCCGGTACTGTACATCATATTTGCCGAAATACTATACCGTTGGGTGAATTTGTAGTTCCCAATCAGTTTTATATCGTGGGGCTTGTCGATATCGGATACAAACCAGTCGCCATTGTTTACCGGATTTCGGAGCAAGGGATCGCTTTGCCGGAGGTAACTCCTCGACCAGGTATAACTGAGCCAGCCGTTTAGTTTTCCCGATGGTTTTTTTACCGAAAGTTCTACACCATAGGCTTTTCCTTTGGTAGGTGTGACCTCGGTTTCCAGGTGTGGATTCATCACAAGCTGTGCTCCGCTTTTGTAGTCGAGGTAGTTGTCGGTGGTTTTATAATACACTTCTGCTGAAGTAATGAGCTGGTTGTTCATGAAATTCTTGTAAATACCTGCCGCCCACTGTATTCCTTTTTGGGGACGAATGTGATGGTCGGAGAGTTTCCAGGTATCGGTAGGCGACATCACGGTAGCATTCGAGATTTTGTGTATAAATTGTTGCATCGAGTTCACACCAGCCTTTACCGATAAATCGTCGCGCAGTATATACCTTGCTGAAAGCCTGAAATCGGGTCCGTGAAAGTTTTTCTGAAACAAATCATTTGATTCAATGCGCTCCAGTATTGTTTCTTCTGATGGAGAATATTCCGGGGAGTACATGTTGTATTCACGTGGACCAAAAAGCTGATAAAAGGTATAACGCATACCGGCGTTAATGGCCAGTTTATCGCTGATATTCCATTCGTCGCTGATATACAGTGCGTTTTCCATGGCTTTATCCGACTGAAGCAATCGGGGAGTTACCAGCGAATTGTCCGAGGCTGAAAGAAATTTTCCGGGCTCCAAATGGTAATAAATAAGGTGCAAGCCCATGTTTATAGTGTGCTTCGAACTGAGGAAGTAATTAAAATCGAAACGGCCGAAATTTTGCCGGATACGGGTGCTGAGCTCAAACGCTGTAAACTGATTTTCATCGTTTCGAATCGAATTGCTGTACTCGTCGTAACCTACCGTGTAATTGCCATGAAAGCGATAGGAATGCTCGTGGCGCCAGGTTGCCGAAAAGTTAAGGTTGGTGTAGCTGAATTGTTCGGTGGGTTCAAAGTTGAACTGATCCCGGCTGTAATAGCCATGAAGCTGAATGCGGTTTCGGTCGTCCACCTGGTGCGTAATCAAAGCATTCATATCGTAAAATCCAGCCTTCCCATCGTTATAGCCGCTGTTGGCAGGAATTAGTTTCATCATCCAGTCGGAATAGCTGGCACGTGCGCCAACTGCAAAACGGGTCGAACTACCCACCGGGCCTTCCAGTGATAGGCGACTGGTAAGCAATCCAACTGATGCAGAGCCCTGCACTTTTTTGCTATTCCCACTTCGGCTGCTCACATCGAGTACCGAGGCAATTCTTCCTCCAAAGCGGGCCGGAATATTACTCATGTATATCTCCATGTTGTCGGATAAGTCGGGGTTAAAGGCCGACAGCAATCCAAACAGGTGAGTGGGATTGTAAATGGTGTTTTGATTGAGCAATACCAGGTTCTGATCCGAAGCACTTCCACGCACATTGAATCCGCCGGATAATTCTCCTCCTGATTTTACGCCGGGCAGTGTCAGTACCGCTTTCAATACATCTGTTTCACCAAATACCGAAGGGATATTTTTAATTTCACGCATTTGGAAACGTTCCACGCCCATTCCGGTATCTTTTACTTTGTTGGTGCGCGACGAAAGAATGGTGAGCTCATTTATTTCATAAATCTGTTCATCGGTTTCGATGTCGAGTATGCCCGATGAGAGTATCCGAAAGTTCCGGCGGGTGGTATGAAGTCCAAAACCACTGACGTTCATTTCATATAAACCAGGCTTCAGTGTTAGTTGGTATTCTCCGTTGCGGCTGGTAATAGTGCCTATGGTACTATTGGCAATCCGGATAGTCGCTCCTGAGACAGTTGCTCCTGTTTTAAAATCCCGAACGGTACCTGAAAGAAGTACAGTGGTAGAATCTCCCTGTGCAGGAATACCCACTTCGTATATTTTATATTCCGAACGGGCAATAACTGGCTTTCCGGGTGAAACAGCCATGTCGGGGTCGGGCGTTTCGGAGTAGAGTTGCGGGAGTTCGGATGCTATGCTTTTTGAGCGAAGTACAAATACCATCGTTGGGGTTGTACTCACCCGAAATCCGGCTTCGGTACAAATTCGTATCAGTGATTCGATTCCGGCATCTTTCGGGAATGAATAGGCGACTTGTACCGAATCGGTTTCACTGGTTTTGTAGTAAAGTTGGTAGGGCGAAAGCTGACTAAACTCTCGCAGATACGAGCTGAGCGTTGAAGTGGCTGTCAGCATTAATGATATACAGCTGACAATCACGAGTAGCAGTAGTTTTTTCATGGTTGATCGAGGTAGTTCATGAGCCGGGACAATGTCGTCTCCGGGTTTTTACGAAAATTAAGTTGTTGTTCGGTTACGAAATGCCGGATTGCGCGGCGTTCCACCTGAAAATGGGGATATAAATCGGCAATCCGTGTAATTTTATAGAATTGATTGCCAGAGAGTAACCAATACGCCGAAAGAGTTTCGAAACGATAAACAACCCGTCCCGATTCCACCACCTGGCGTTGTAAGAGCTGGTACTTCCGGTACAATTTGCGGTTGCCATTGTGCAGTACCTCAACATAGCCCGATGGTTCCTGTGCATTACGGGCATGCAGAAAGTGGATAGTAATGCCGTGCAATGAAGCCGAATCGGCCTTTGTAATAATATTGAATGGTGAAGTATGTGGGCTGATAACCAGTTCGTCGCGATACAGATCGAGTTTCATCAATACCCTGGGGTACATACTTCCACCCACATATAACACACCCGGAGTATATTCGGAGCTTTTAAACCAGGGCAGATTGCTGTAATGAAGCGGGTATTTCTCATGCTCCTTACCTGAAAAAAGGGGAGCATAAGTATCGGCAGAAAGGATATAACCAGCGGCAGCTGTACGGGGTGAATCGGTGTTGTCGGGATTGTTTATCGGGACAGGTTTGCTGGCAACGGCAGTGACAATAAAAACAAGAAAACAGCCGAGCAGAGAGAAAAATCTCATAAAAATTCGGATTTAATAAAGTATTTGAAACGAGCCGACAAATTTAACAAATAAATTTTAATCGCAACTATTTGGTAATATGAAGAATTACAGTATCTTTGCAGTCCGTTTATTATCCCAGTGTAAAAGTTCGTTTGATACATGCAGAAGGTATTGAATTTGTGCCGATTAGCCTCTTTCAAGTTCAGTATTCCTGAGGTAAAAAAACGACAGGTATTAATCAAAATAATAAATTTTTTAAAGTGGATACGTTAAGTTATAAGACCATTTCTGCGAATAAAGCAACGGCGCAGAAAGAATGGGTAGTGGTGGATGCTACCGATTTGGTGTTGGGACGTATGGGCTCGAAAGTCGCTAAGTTATTGCGCGGCAAGTACAAACCCAGTTTCACCCCACACGTAGATTGCGGCGACAATGTGATCATTGTTAATGCTGAAAAAGTACAGTTGACCGGTATGAAATGGACCGATCGCATTTACCTTCGTCACACCGGTTATCCGGGTGGGCAGCGGGAGACTACTCCAGCCAAGATGATGGCAAAGAGTCCTGAAATGCTGATTAAAAAAGTGGTTAAAGGTATGTTGCCGAAGAATAAACTGGGATCCCAGCTATTGGGTAACCTGTATGTATTTGCCGGTCCGGAACACGACAAGCAAGCACAGCAACCAAAAACAATCGATTTAAACGCACTTAAATAATCAGTATGGAAGTAATAAATGCCTTAGGAAGAAGAAAAGCTGCTGTGGCACGTGTTTTCGTAAGCGAAGGAAATGGTCAGATCACCATCAATAAACGTGATTTGAGTGTCTATTTTCCATCACAGATGTTGCAGTACATTGTAACTCAGCCACTGGCTAAATTAGGAGTTGCAGAGAAATACAATATTAAAGTTAACCTCGACGGAGGTGGTTTCAAAGGTCAGGCAGAAGCCCTGCGTTTGGCAATCGCCCGTGCACTGGTTAAAATCAACCCCGAAGACAAATCGGCACTGAAATCGGAAGGCTTCATGACTCGTGACCCACGCGAAGTGGAACGTAAGAAATCGGGTCAGCCGAAAGCACGTAAGAGATTCCAGTTCTCGAAACGTTAATATCAGTTTAGTATCTAAATTGCCGGGACTCATAGACACTGGATGGCTACCCGGGAATTGATTTTACAGAAAGTAAACAAATTAAAAAACAACAAATGTCAAGAACTAATTTTGAACAATTATTAGAAGCTGGTTGCCATTTCGGTCACCTGAAACGCAAATGGAATCCGGCTATGGCTCCTTATATCTTTATGGAGCGCAATGATATCCACATTATCGACCTGCACAAAACCGTTGTAAAAATCGACGAAGCTGCGGCAGCTATGAAGTCGATTGCTAAATCGGGTCGTAAAATTTTATTCGTTGCTACAAAAAAACAAGCTAAGGATGTAGTTGCCGACAAAGCTACGGCTATCGGAATGCCTTACATCACTGAGCGTTGGGCAGGTGGTATGCTTACCAACTTCCCAACTATCCGTAAAGCGGTTAAGAAAATGACCACCATCGACAAGATGAATACGGATGGTACTTTTGATAATATTTCGAAACGCGAGAAACTGCAGATTACCCGTCAACGCGAAAAACTGGAGAAAAACCTTGGTTCGATTGCCGACCTTACCCGTTTGCCTTCAGCCTTGTTTGTAGTCGACGTGATGAAAGAACATATCGCTGTGAAAGAGGCTCAGCGTCTTGGTATTCCTGTGTTTGGTATTGTTGATACCAACTCAAATCCTAATGGTATCGATTTTGTAATTCCTGCGAATGATGATGCAACCAAATCGGTAGATGTAATTCTCTCGGCACTGGTAGAAGCTATTCAGGAAGGTCTGGAAGAACGCAAGGTTGAAAAAGTTGATTCTGATGCAGCTGAAGCTCCTGTAGTAAAAGAACGCAAGAGCCGTGTTTCAAAACGTCCGCGTACTCAGAAAGAAGACGACGAAGCGTTGAACGCCAATATCGTGAAGAAATTCGTTAAGGAAGACGAGGAATAATTAAGTTATTAATCTTACTAAAGAGATACAATTATGGCAGTAACAATGGCTGAAATCACGAAATTGCGTACCATGACCGGAGCCGGTATGATGGATTGCAAGAATGCGTTGATTGAAGCAGAAAATGATTTCGAAAAAGCTGTAGAAATTATTCGTAAAAAAGGACAGGCAGTAGCTGCAAAACGCAGCGACCGTGAAGCTTCGGAAGGTTGTGTATTAGCAGCCGCCGACAATGGTTTCGCCGCTATCATTGCCCTTAAATGTGAAACCGACTTCGTTGCTAAGAACGCTGATTTTATCGCTCTTACAAAAAGTATTCTGGACGTTGCCATGGCAGCAAAGGCTACTTCGCTCGAACAGGTGAAAGCATTGACGCTCGATGGTCGTACGGTTGCCGAACAGGTGACTGACCGTTCGGGAATTACCGGTGAAAAAATGGAACTGGATTATTTCGAATGTGTTGAAGGTGCTGGTGCATCGGCCTATATTCACCCGGGTAATAAGCTGGCAACAATAGTTGCTTTCGCAGAAGCTGGTCTCGATGCTCAGGTAATGCGCGATGTAGCTATGCAGGCTGCAGCTATGAATCCTGTTTCGCTCGACCGCACTTCGGTTCCTGAGAAAATCATCAACCAGGAGTTGGAAATTGGCCGCGAAAAAGCACGTCAGGAAGGTAAACCCGAAGCAATGCTCGATCGTATCGCAGAAGGTCGTTTGAACAAGTTCTTCTCTGAATCAACGTTGCTTGAGCAGGAATTCATTAAGGATCCCAAAGTGAAAGTGGCTGATTACCTGAAAGCTAACAAAGCTACCTGTACCGCTTTTAAACGCGTTACATTAAATCAGGATTAATTCAATTCGCATTTTTATACTGATTAAAAACCTCCCGGATTTGCGTTCGGGAGGTTTTTTAACTTTTTAATATTTTTACCCGCTGTAGCCTTCGTGCTACTGAAACTAATTAAATGTACATATCCTCAGGATATAAAAAACCAATGGGAAATATTGTTGCAATAGTTGGACGCCCCAATGTCGGTAAATCGACTTTGTTCAACCGACTGACTCAAAGTCGCAGGGCAATTGTAAATGAAGAAGCGGGAACTACCCGCGATCGCCAGTATGGCAAGTGTGAATGGACAGGACGTGAGTTCTCGGTAATCGATACCGGTGGCTGGGTTAGCAATTCGTCGGATGTTTTCGAAGAGGAAATCAAGCGACATGTGTCCATTGCTATGGAAGAAGCAGACCTTATTCTCTTTGTGGTGGATGCCCAGAACGGCATAACCGACCTCGACATGGAAGTGGCTGCTTTGCTTCGTCGCAATAAAAAACCGATGTTGCTGGTATCCAACAAAACCGATACTTTCGATATGCAGTATACATCTGCTGTTTTTTACAAACTGGGCATGGGCGATCCGTTTATGATTTCAGCTGTGAATGGCCTGGGTACGGGTGAGTTGCTCGATAAGATACTCGACATGCTGGGTCCCGAACCACTCGCCGAGGAACTCAATGATGAACTTCCCCGTTTTGCAGTAGTAGGTCGTCCGAATGCCGGTAAATCATCGATTGTAAATGCATTTATGGGCGAGGAAAGGACTATTGTTACCGACCTTCCCGGAACTACGCGCGATTCGATTTATACCCGTTTTAATAAATTTGGTCACGATTTTTACCTGGTCGATACGGCTGGTATCCGTAAAAAAGCCAAAGTACACGAAGACCTTGAATATTATTCGGTCGTGCGTTCAATCCGTGCCATTGAGAATTCAGATGTGTGTATTCTTATGGTTGACGCTACACGGGGTGTTGAAAGCCAGGATATGAATATCTTCTCGCTGATTCAAAAAAATAAAAAGGGACTGGTTGTCGCAGTCAATAAATGGGACCTGATTGAAAACAAGGAAACCAATGATGCAAAGAAATTTGAGGAGGAGATTCGTGCCCGCTTTGCACCGTTCACCGATTTCCCGGTAATATTTACCTCAGCAGTCACCAAGCAACGTATTCTGAAAGTTGTGGATGCTGCTGCTCAGGTATTTGTAAACCGAAAACGCAAGGTTCCTACCGCTAAGCTCAATGAATACCTGTTGCCGCTTATTGAAAATTATCCGCCTCCTGCGTTGAAAGGGAAGTACATCAAAATAAAGTATATCACACAGTTGCCCGATACCTATGTGCCTACATTTATTTTCTTTGCTAATTTACCGCAGTATGTGAAGGATCCGTACAAGCGCTTCCTGGAAAATAAAATCCGTGCTAAGTGGGAATTCACCGGTACACCCATTCAGCTTTTCATCAGAAGCAAAAACTAAATATTAAACATTAATCATTATTAGTGATGCTTCCGCTTCCAATACAAATTCTGTGATCTTTGTCGTAGATTACGCCAAACTGCCCGGGCGCGATGCCTTGAAGGGCTTCTGATGAACGCACCCGGTAACCATTCGAGGCGGGCTCAATAATACCCCTTGTAAATTCGGGTGTATGCCTTATCTTAAAGCTGATTTCTGTGGCTTGTTGTTGCCAGGGATCTTCGGTGATAAACTGAAAATCATTCATTGTAAACTCTTTACCATAGGCAGCTGCTGCATCGTATCCTTTCGATGCCCATACGATATTGGCTTCAATATCCTTTCGGATAACATACCACGGACCACCTGACAAGCCAAGGCCTTTGCGCTGGCCAACGGTGTGAAACCAGTAGCCCTTGTGTTTGCCGAGAACCTTTCCGGTTTCAAATTCGACAATCGGTCCTTCTTTTTCGCCCAAATAGCGGCGTATGAAATCGTTGTAATTCACTTTTCCAAGGAAGCAAATGCCCTGGCTATCCTGCCGTTTGGCACTCGGTAATCCAGCCTTTTCGGCAATAGCACGTACTTCATTTTTCATCAGCCTTCCCAGGGGAAACATCAGTTTCGAAACCTGAAGGTGATTAATTTGCGCCAGAAAATCGGTTTGGTCCTTTATCGGATCAATAGCAGTGGCAAGATAGGTCTTTCCATTTTCTTCAATCGTATGGGCATAATGTCCGGTAGCAGTTTTGTCGAACTGATATCCGACTTTCTGTTCAAAAACCCCGAATTTAATTAGTTTGTTACACATCACATCGGGATTGGGCGTGAAGCCCTTCTTCACTTTGTCAATTGTATAAGCCACCACATTGTCCCAATAATCCTGGTGCAAATCGATTATTTCAAGTTTACATCCGTATTTGCGGGCAATCAGCGAGGCCATCTCAATATCTTCTTCCGAACTGCAATGCAGCAATTCGTCGTCATCCATTCCAATTTTAATGTAAAAAAGGGTAGGGGTATAGCCTGCTTCTTTCAACAGATGTACCACCACCGAACTATCCACTCCTCCTGAAAGTAAACTTGCTATTTTCATCAAATGTAGTATTCTGTGAGGTCGATTAACCCGGTTTTCATTGCGTATTTTGTTGCTTCGTATACCGTGTTCACTTCAATTTTCCGGAAAATATTTTTCCGGTGGGTCATCACGGTATGCATGCTGATGTTGCGGTTGGAAGCAATTTCACGGGTCGAATGACCC
>JANJXE010000508.1 GCA_024709185.1 Paludibacter sp. | reverse complement strand
TGTAATAAATGTCAAAATTTAGATTATGTTTCGGAAACGGTTCTGTTTCTATGCTGAGAATATAATGAACTGCATTACTTGCAGGTACAGTATTATCTGTAGGAAGCCATGTGTCAAAAAATGAAAAATTTGGCTGTGTAGCTAGTCTGAGGTTCTGATGGAAAATACCCCAAGCGGCTTTTACAGCGAATTTATCTGTAAACCTATATCTGGCACTGATTCTTGGATCAAATGTCACCAAATCGCTCAATTGCCAGTAATTAACCCTTAAACCAGCTTGAATTGACAATGGTTCTGTAATTGACCACTTAAACTGTCCGAATGCACTCGTATGAACATCTTCTATTAACAAGTTTGTGCTGGCACCACTTGAACCCTGTGCTGTAGAGTCTGTATCACCTGTAAAATTTTGCAAATATTCAAATTTGAAAAATGATGATTCAACACCAAATTTTGCAGTAAATTCATCAGAAGCAAACCACTCAGTATTCGCTTTTAATGTGTAGTCAGTAATTGAATTGTCTATTAAAAACTCATAACCTGATTGGTCACCCTTGAAATTGTTAAAATAATTACTATAACTTACATTAACTGTTGTAAATAAGTTCTCATCAAAAATATGAGTCCATCTGCCTGATAACAATCTATTGCCAATATCAAGTCCCAAAGTTAATCCAAAACTTCCAAATTCTAAGTGGTCATTACTCAAAAATCCGCTTATGGAAACTTTGTCGTTGGGACCCAAATCCTGAGTGATTTTGCCGTTCAAATCATAAAAACCAAAATCAGGTATCGGAGTTGTGGGGTCTTCGGGTATAAGTTGCTTTACTAAATCAAAATATGTCCTACGACCTGATAAAAACCATGAACCATTTCCGATAGGACCTTGTAGTCCTGCTCTGGAAGATATTACCCCAAGAGAAGCCACTCCCTCAAAATTCTTTCGATTACCGTCATTTTGTGTAATGTTTAGTACTGCAGACAATCGTCCGCCAAATTCAGCATCAAATCCTCCTTTCACTAATTCAACATCCTTAATTGCATCCGTGTTAAATGTGGAAATAAATCCAAAGAGGTGTGTTGGATTATAAACTGCTGAGCCGTCGAGCAAAACGAGATTTTGATCCGGTGAGCCACCGCGAACGAATAAGCCACTTGATAATTGAGATGATGTGAGTACACCGGGTAAATATTGAAGTGTTCGGAATAAATCAGACTCTCCACCTACCCTCATATTTTTGATGGTTTGGACAGGAACGTTAACTTTACTTATTGAAATTTGCCTTTTTTCTACTTCTCTCTCAGCATC